>NZ_CP152427.1:4707500-5007500 GCF_038971285.1 Bacillus paramycoides | reverse complement strand
AGTTCCAAGAAGTTTACTTAATGCGCCACCAACGACACTAACAAATTTTTGCATAATACCGAAATGATATAAGATTGCTACTAATGAACTAATAAATACGATTGGAAGTAGTGCTTGAATGAAGAAAACAAATCCCCAAGGGCCTTTTGCGTTGACTAAATCCCCAGCAACGAATTTAATTCCCTCGTAAGAAAAATTAATTAATCCTTGAACGCCATCTGCAGCGTGTTTTAAACCTGCTTTTCCGGCATCCCAGCGTAATACGATAAATGAAAATGACATTTGTAATGCTAGCGCGATTAAAATTGTGCGCCAATTAATAGCTTTGCGGTTGGAAGATAGTAAGAAAGCGATTGCTAATACTCCAATCACGCCGCCAATTCCCCATAAAAGATTCATGCAGTGTATGCTCCTTCCTCATAGTAAAAAAAGTGTATAAACCAGTTGTCTATACGTTTACGAATATAACATCTTAAGTAACTTATCATAATGGACATCAGAGGTCAAACGTCTAATGAAAAGTTTAAATAAAAAGAAAATTCTTTAAAAAAACACATATAAAATAAATAGACATGAAATAGGTTATGTTTTTTATGTGAAAATATACATTATGATAACGTTATGGATCATTATTGTAGAATATGGTGTATGAAATAGAAAAATAGATACATTATTTTTTCGGAGAAATAGGTTATACACATTAAAAAGAGCCTTCTAGTAATCTAGAAGGCTCTAAAAATATAACTTAAGGTGCTTTCGTATAACCTAAGAAGTGCTTACTCCAATAAGAGTTACTTAGTGAAGCAATTGCTACACCTTTATCTCCAGCTTGGATAAATGATCCGCCCCCAAGATAAATACCCATATGAGAAGGACCTGCTTTATAAGTATTTTGGAAGTAAATTAAGTCACCTGGTTGTGGACTTGAAGTTTTTGGTAAGCTGCTCCAATATCCTGCAACACTTTGACGACTAATGTTATGACCAAATTTCTTAAATACGTGATAGATGTAACCACTGCAGTCAACACCAGTAGCAGAAGTACCGCCCCAAACGTACGGTACACCTTGCATTGATTTTGCATATGCAAGTATAGAAGAACTGTCACCGCTATTATTGCCAGTATTATTGTTGTTATTATTTTGATTGTTATTTTGGTTGTTGTTAGGCTTATTATCTACTGCGCCACCAACTGGTGTTTTAGAAAGGTAACGTGTTCCGATGTAACCAGTTTGACCGTTGTAGTTAATTTTACTCCATCCAGAGTTTTCAGAGATTACTTGAACCTTCTGTCCTTGTGGAAGTGCGCCTATGATTCTATAATTTGTACCTTCGCCGCTACGTACGTTTAATGCAGAAGCATTAATGTAGTAGTCACCAATTGCACCTTGATTAGGTTGTTCAGGTTGTTTTGGTTGCTCAGGAGTAGTAGTGCCACCTTTAACGAATTTCATGAACTCGCTACTAACGTAGCCTGTTTTTCCTTGATAGTTAACTTTAAACCAGCTACCTTCAGATCCAATTACGTTTAATGTCGTACCATTTAATACGCCACCAATTACGCTATGGTAAGTAGCAGGGCCTGTGCGAACGCGTAGAGATGTTGCGTTAACAACGTAAGTACCACCCGTTTGAACAGTTACATTATTGTTTTGATTATTATTTTGGTTGTTTCCTTGTGTAACGTTATCGCTAGAACCGCCTTTTGTTACGTAGTCTTTGCTTACGTAAGCTGTTTGGCCTGCATAATTGATTTTGAACCAATCTTGAACTTCGCCAACAACTTGTACAACTTGTCCTTTTGTAACAGAACCTACAGTTGTGTGAGAAGTGCTAGGACCTGTACGAACACGAAGGGAAGATACATTTACTGTATAGTTTCCGCTTGCTGGTTTTACAGATTCTTGGTTGTTATTATTCGTATTGTTGTTTGAAGAACCTGCATTAGAAGAAACACCAGATACGAATTCGCTACTTACATAGCCGACTTGTCCATTATGGTTGATTTTCACCCAACCATTTTCTTGGCCAATTACGTTTAATGTTTGTCCTTCATATACACGTCCTGAAACAGAACTAGAAGTGTTTGGAGCTGTACGTACACGTAATACATCAGCAGTAACTTTATTCTTTCCACCTGTTGTACTTACATTAGAATTGCTTGCTCCATTTTTTGATACAAATTCGCCACTAACAAAGCCTGTTTTACCATTAATGTTAATTTTGAACCAACCATTTTCTTCGCCAATCACGTTTAAAGATTGACCGTTATAAACGCGCGAGATGATGTCGTGAGAAGTACTTGATCCTGCACGAACATGTAATACGTCAGCGTTAACCTTATAAGATGAGCTGTTTGATGCAGAAGCTTGGACAGTTGTAGCAGCTTTTTGTGTATTTTGTTCAGGGGCAGCTTGAACACTGTCAAGTGTAGGTGCTGCTCCTCCTGCTACAGACACTGCCGCAAGACCGGCAAGGTATTTTTTCATAATTTGTCGATTCCTTTCTGTCTGTAATGTAGTGAAGAAATATTTACCAACTGTTAAAAATTCTAAAGAGCATGTCGATTACTGTCAAGACTTATGCGGGAATCTGAATATGACAAAAAGATTACAAAAAAAATCAAGGCATAAATCTTTACCTTGATTTCCATTTAAATACATATATTGAATGTAGAAAGGATAGAAATGATTCGTGTTTAAGAAGATGATATATTGGAGTGTAATAAACTTTGAGAAAAGGATCTTTGTAGCATTTTAGTGATAGGACCAACTTGTCCATCTTGGATTGCGGTTCCATCAAGATGAGTCATCGGCAAAATTTCAATTGTCGTTCCTGTAAAAAAGCATTCATCCGCTTGATAAACATCACGAACGCTGAAAAGCTCTTCTTGTACCGGAATGCGAAGGGTTTTCGCTAACGAAAGGACATATTGACGAATAATACCATTTAAAATAAGGTGATTAGCTGGATGTGTGTAAAGAGTTCCGTTTTTGATTAGAAAGAAGTTCGAACAGCTTCCCTCAGTTACAGTACCATTTCGTACGAAAAGAGCCTCTTTACAACCTTTTCGTTCCGCTTTCGTAGCAGCTAATACATTGGGTAATAAATTTAATGATTTAATATCACAGCGTAGCCAGCGCGTATCTGGTTCTGATATAGCACGTACACCATATTCAATCCATAACGCCGGTCTTTCTTTCTTTGTAATATAGGCGTAGATTGTCGGAGGGACGTCATATGAGAATGTATGGGTACGAGCTTGTACACCACGAGATACTTGTAAATAAATCGTTCCATCTTCGTGGAAATTATTATTTTCGATTAGTTTATAAAGTAGGATAATCAGTTCTGCTTTTGAGAAAGGAAGTGTTAATTCTATTTCTTCCATGGAGCGATACAATCTTGTGATATGCGGATCTAATAAGTGAAAGTTCCCTTTATATAGGCGAATAACCTCGTAGACACCATCTCCAAACTGTAAGCCTCTTTCTTCGAGTTCTATGTACGTTTTTTGTTTTGTTGTATCAATAACTGCATCATTCCAAAGTACAAATCTTTCATATGCCAATTTCCGTCCCATCCTTTCGTAAGTACATAAGTAAAGTGAAACCTTAATTCATTTGGAATAAAAATCACTATAGTAATTTTTATGTGAGTACTTCTTTACATATGACGTATATGTATTTGTAAATGGTAGAGAAGTAGTGGTGATTTAGAGCATTTTGTATATACAAATTCGAAAATAAGAAATAATAATCCTGCTTTTCAATAAAAAAAAGCAACATTCTTATGGAATGCTGCACAAGGAGGGTAGCTATCTTTCATAGGGACATCGTCTTATTGAATGTTTTGTGTATGGAAACAAAACATGTTGAAAGACAATTATAAGAAAGTAGAAATAAACGATTCACATATTTCTTTAAGGGATCTTATTACAGATGAGAGATAAGAAATATAGAGAACCTTGTTTACATATTTTATTATAGGGATGTTTCATTAATTCCATGTGAATATTTGGTAAAGGTTATGTAATGTTAAAGTTAATGAATATAAGTAATTGTATGGAGAAATATAAAAAAAAGAGGCTGAGATTACTCAGCGCTCTTCTTTTCTTCTTTAATAGCTGTCTTTACTTCACCAGTTTTGGTCTTGTTACTTTCAGAGAAGCGAAGTAAGTCACCTTCAATGATTTTGTCAGACATGTTCAACTCATTTTGGGCACGATCAATGAGTGGTTGAGATTCTTCTTTTGGCAGTTGTACAACTTCACCAGTAGTACGGTCGTAGAATGTACTGTTCGTGTACATGTACTTATCTGTAACGAAGCTACCGTCACGAAGAACAACGAATCCTTTATTTTCTGGTGAGAATACATCATGACCAAATTGAATTTGATTCGTAGAATCTACACCAAGTAAGTTTAGAATTGTTGGTTTAATATCAATTTCACCAGTTGGTTTTGAAATTGTTTTACCTTCTTTTTGACCTGGAACGTGAATAAACATCGGTGTTTTTTGTAAGTTCATATGGTCAAATGCAGTGATTTCTTCTTTTCCTAAGAACTGTGCCATTGCACGGTTATGGTTTTCAGAAATACCATAGTGATCACCGTAGAATACGATAACGGAGTTGTCGTAAATGCCTTCTGCCTTCAGACGCTCAATAAAGTGTTTCATTGCTTCGTCTAAATAACGAGCAGTTACCATGTAACGGTCAAACACGCCATCACCAGAATTGTATTCATCGATTAATTTCGTGCTGTCATCATAAGTGAATGGGTAATGGTTTGTTAAAGTAAGGAAGCGAGTGTAGAACGGTTGCTTCACTTCTTTTAACATATCGATAGATTGATCGAAGTATTCGATATCTTTTAATCCCCAATTTAATTTTGTTTCTGGCGTAATCTTGTAGTCAAGTTCGTTGTAGTAACGATCATAACCAAGTGCCGGATACATAATGTTACGGTTCCAGAATGTTGCGTTGTTCGCATGGAATACTGATGTGTGATATCCTTGCTCACGTAAAATTTCTGGAGTTGCTGTATATTCATTATTACCGTGTGTGAAGAATACAGCACCGCGGTCTAGCGGATACATTGAAGTATCTACTAAGAATTCAGCATCTGATGTTTTTCCTTGCCCAGTTTGATGGAAGAAGTTATCAAAGTAATAACTTTCTTTCGTAAATTGGTTTAAGAATGGTGTAACCTCTTGTCCGTTAACTGTCGCACCAATTAAGAATGTTTGTAATGACTCAAGAGAAACAACAATTACGTTTTTCCCTTTTGCAGTACCAAACATGTTTGGGTCTGGTTTGCTTTGCGTTGTTTTTACATAGTTCTCTGTTTCCTGTAATTTACTACCGTCAGCGAAGGCTTTTTGTGAACTTGATTTTGCTTGTAAGCCAAGATCATACACTTGGTGTACATATAAACCTAAGTTTTTAACAAGCATAACGCGGTCGAATGAACGTGTTAATAGTTCAGGACGCTCAGCTTCTGCCAGTCCTAAGTTTGCGAAGAAAATTGCAACTGTTGACACGAAGTATAGGGAGCGCATTGGGCGTGCTACACGTTCTGTCGGTGCAAAATTCTTCATCTTCTTCAATAAAATAAAGAATACGATAATATCAGCAAATGCAAGGATAATTTTGTAGTTAAACAATTCTTTCACACTAGAACCTAAACTTCCAAAGTTAGATGTTTGTCCTAGTACTGGTAAAGTAACGAAGTCATTGTAGAATCCGTAGAACATTACGTTACCAACAAGAACGATTGTTAAAACAAAACTAATTCCAAGTGCTATATAGTTACGTTTTTTCCCTTTTGCAAATAATGCAAGACCAACAAGCAGTAATGATGCTGCTAATGGGCTAAGGAATAAAATGAATTCTTGCATGAAAGATTCAAGTTTTAAATCAAAGCTTGTGCGTGTAATAAGGTACGTCTTCAGCCATAAAGCTAAAGCTACGAATACCGTGAAACGCACATTTTGAAATTGTGATTTCAAGGTTTCTTTCATTCATTTCCACCCTTTCTCTATCAGGCTTGGTCGATTTTGGAGCGAAAAATGCTAAAATAAAAAATACATAGTTTTCTTGGCCATAATTAGAGGTTCTATATTCACCCATATACGACTATAACTATGCATACCCTTTTAGTTTCTTGTGTTACTCATAAGCATAACGTCATTTCTGTATTATACAACAAAATTCATTTCTGAGAAACACTATAACATTTTACATTTTTTGTATAAGATTTGTCACTACCAGAGAAAACTTTAACATTCGTTTATATGTCCGTCAACTAGAAAATATAACAAAGGTAGAGCAGAATGTTAAGTGAAAGTGAAAATTTTCTTGTTGAGAAATAAGAAATGACAATGGGTAAGTGGTTATCTAGAAACCTATTATATGAAGGGAAGTATGTAAAAATTAACGAACACTTGTTCTTTTTTCGTTTGTTTGTTACAATGAAAGTTCATTGATAGATTATGTGTAATTTTGATGAACTTTTACTGATAACATATTGTAGCTTATTTCTTTTAAAAAATAGGGAGGCTTTTACATGGAACAAAAATTTTCAGTTGAAGCGTTTTGGAAAAAAGTGAAACATGTTGCAAAACAAGCAGGGCAATCGGTTATTTATGCAAGTTTATTATTGTTTTACGTTTTGCAGAAACCGGATGTTCCAAAACGAGTGAAAATTATTGTAATTGGAGCACTTGCTTATTTTATTGCACCGATTGATGCAATTCCAGATTTCGTTGCTGGAATTGGTTATACGGATGATTTAGGGGCGTTAATGGCTGCGCTATTACAAGCGTCGTTATACGTCAATGAAGATGTGAAAGATAAGGCACGAGTGAAGTTGGCAGAATGGTTTGGTTCGGATATAGACACATCCTTTATCGATCAGAAATTAGATCAATAGGTGAGAACTGTCATATGGTGACAGGGCAAACGTAAGCGAGGAAGTGCATTATGCCATCAGGAAGAACGCATACGAAAATAAACTTAATATCCCTTCCGGTTGTTTTGTTTATGCTCTTTTCGTATGGATTAACAAATTTTGATTTTTTATTAACTTTTGCAATTGGTTTTCTAGTAGGTACTACATTTTTAACACCGGATTTAGATACGTATAGTAATGCGTATAATAAATGGGGATTCCTGCGTATATTTTGGTATCCGTATAAGAAGGTTATGCCGCATCGCTCCTTCTTTACACATACAATTATACTTGGTGATGTAATTCGTATTGCATACATGTTAATTGTGTTTTCTCCGTTTTTATTTCTATTAAATGTAATCGCGTTTGATGGAAATTTAATAGAAATGGCGAAGGAACATGAGGTTGAAATTGTAACGTTCGTAATGGGAATTGTTGTAGCAAGTACGCTTCACATTATAGCGGATAAAGTGAATACGCGCCGCAAAAAAATGATGAGAAAAAAGAAAAAACGCAGAAGATAAAAAAACGTCCCAAAAGATATTTTGGGACGTTTTTTTCTTATTAAAAGTTTGTCGTATTAACGTGCTGTTTTAATCAAACGTTTGTTTAAACTTAAGCTGTCAGTATTTTAATACCTTTTACGATGTTCCAAATGAAGTAGTATAAGCTAATAATACCGCAAATACATAAGATGATCATTGATCCAATACCAAGTGTTACGTCTGGTTGATTTGATCCGATACCCATAATTCCTAGAATAATAAATCCGATAAATGCCGCGATACTTGGAATAATGTGTGTCCATAGAGCACGTTTTGCGTGTGGTTTCGTTTCAGAATCCCCCACGATCCACACAATGATTGGGAATAAGATAGGAGCAAATAATACACTAAAGTATGATAAAGCTGCTAATATTTTGTTTCCGTTCATATATATCACCTCATAAATAATATCCGTTGTTATATCTTTATTATGCAGGAAATGTAGCGAGCTTTCTATCGATGAACATTACAAGAACGTGACGTTTTTGTAAGATTTTCATATTAAATAATAAAATTTTCGAAAAAATCTTTTGCAATGGAATTTGTTGTGATAAAATTATTGAAAACGTTTTCTTAAACGTTTTTTATTTTAGACTTAAAGGTATGATGACCTGATAGTCTATTGATGAGATTATTCTATTTAAAAGGGGATTCTTTAGGGGGAGAGAACAATGAACACATGGACACAAGTTTATGATCCGTTCGGAAATATTTGGATTTCGGCAGCGGTCGCACTTATTCCGATTATCTTTTTTTTCTTAGCGTTAGCAGTTTTCCGCATGAAGGGGTATGTGGCAGGTTTTATTACAGTTGTACTTACAATTTTAGTGGCGTTATTCGCTTATAAGATGCCGTTCACAATGGCGATGGCAGCGACCGGATATGGTTTTTTATACGGATTATGGCCAATTGCTTGGATTATCATTATGTCGGTATTTTTATATAAAATATCTGTGAAAACAGGTCAATTTGATGTCATTCGTGCATCTGTATTATCCATTACGAATGACCATCGTTTACTCGTTATTTTAATCGGTTTTTCATTCGGAGCATTTTTAGAAGGAGCAGCAGGATTTGGTGCACCAGTAGCGATTACGGCAGCGCTTCTTGCAGGTCTTGGATTAAATCCTTTATATGCAGCGGGTCTTTGCTTAATCGCAAATACGGCACCAGTAGCGTTCGGGGCGATGGGAATTCCGATTACAGTTGCTGGACAAGTAACTGGTATTGATCCACATAAAATTGGACAAATGGCTGGACATCAATTACCGTTCTTATCATTATTTGTTCCGTTCTTTATCGTATTTTTAATGGATGGATTTAAAGGAGTAAGACAAACATGGCCTGCTCTATTTGTAGCGGGTAGTTCATTTGCAATTACGCAGTTCATTACAGCGACATTCTTAGGACCAGAACTTCCGGATATTACGTCAGCACTAGTAAGCTTAGTGAGTTTATCGCTATTCTTAAAAGTTTGGCAGCCGAAAGAAATTTATCAGTCTAAACAAGCAAATAGTGAAGTAGCTGCGACAACGACGGCAACATCTATGCCGGAATTAACAGTAGGGAAAGTTGTAAAAGCATGGTCTCCATTTATTATTTTAACTGTGATGGTAGTCATTTGGAGTCAAAGCTTCTTTAAAGCGTTATTTGCTCCAGGCGGCGCATTAGAAAGCCTCGTGTTTAAGTTTGAAATTCCAGGCTTACACAATTTAGTAATGAAAGCAGAGCCAATTGTAAATAAACCGACGCCTTACGAGGCGATTTTGAAGTTTGATGTATTATCAGCAACAGGAACAGCAATCTTAATTGCTTGTATCATTTCTATCTTTATTTTGAAAATGAGTGCAAAAGATGCAGTAGCGACATTTAAAGAAACGTTAAATGAGCTTAAAATGCCAATTCTATCTATCGGATTCGTATTAGGATTTGCATTTATTGCAAACTATTCTGGTTTATCTTCTACATTAGCGTTAGCGCTTGCAGGAACTGGAGCACTATTCCCGTTCTTCTCACCATTCTTAGGTTGGATTGGGGTATTCTTAACAGGATCTGATACGTCAGCAAATGCATTGTTCTCGAATTTACAAGCGATTACAGCGCAGCAAGTCGGTGTATCTGAAGTGCTTCTTGTTGCAGCAAATACAACGGGCGGTGTAACAGGAAAAATGATTTCTCCGCAATCGATTGCAATTGCTTGTGCAGCAGTTGGACTTGCTGGAAAAGAATCAGATTTATTCCGCTTTACAGTGAAGCATAGTTTATTCTTCGTAATTATTGTTGGTATTATGACGTATGTACAGGCATATTATTTAACGTGGATGATTCCATAAGTAACAAAAGAAATAAACTTTGCATTTTTCAGATTATCGTGTATGATGAGAAAGTATTGAAAATTAAATCAGTGATAAACTAGGGGTGCCTAACGTATGCGTAGGCTGAGAGAGAAGCGCGTGAACTTCTTAACCCTTTGGACCTGATCTGGCTCGTACCAGCGTAGGGAAGTTAACGGCTTTACATAATGATGTCTTTATGAGCCAGGTCCTTATTTTTTTATGGACCTGGCTCTTTTTATTTTGGCATACGCTGGCCATATCTCGTCCTTGTCACGTACAGGGGGGCAACAAAGGTTATGAAACAATCTGTTTCATCTGAGCAAATTGAATTGAAATCGAGTTTACCAGGAAGTAAGAAAGTATATGTGGATGGGCCACGCGCGGGTATGAAAGTACCGATGCGTGAGATTGAACAAAGTGAAACGAACGGCATTCCGAATCCACCAATTCGTGTATATGATACGAGCGGTCCTTATACAGATCCTGCGTATAAAGTGGAGCTGGAAAAAGGGTTGCAGGCGCCGCGCCACTCTTGGATCCTAGAGCGCGGGGATGTAGAAGCATACGAAGGACGCGAAGTGAAACCAGAGGATGACGGTGTGAAGGTAGCTTCGAAACATACACCTGTTTTCCCGCAAATGGGTCGCAAACCGCTTAGAGCGAAGCAAGGTGCAAATGTTACGCAAATGCACTATGCACGTAATGGCATTATTACATCTGAGATGGAATATGTTGCGATCCGTGAAGGAGTAGAGCCTGAGTTTGTTCGTAAGGAAATCGCGGAAGGTCGAGCTATTTTACCAGCAAATATTAACCATCCGGAAGCAGAACCGATGATTATTGGACGTAACTTCCATGTGAAGGTCAATGCAAATATCGGAAACTCTGCTGTATCTTCTTCTATCGCAGAAGAAGTAGAGAAGATGACGTGGGCAACGCGCTGGGGTGCAGATACGATTATGGATTTATCTACAGGTAAAAATATTCATACGACACGTGAGTGGATTATTCGTAACGCGCCTGTACCAGTTGGGACTGTACCGATCTATCAAGCGCTGGAGAAAGTAAATGGAATTGCAGAAGATTTAACGTGGGAAGTGTATCGTGATACGTTAATTGAGCAAGCGGAGCAAGGCGTTGATTACTTTACAATTCACGCGGGCGTATTACTTCGCTACATTCCGATTACTGCAAAGCGTACGACAGGTATCGTTTCACGCGGTGGTTCGATTATGGCACAGTGGTGTTTATTCCATCATAAAGAAAACTTCTTGTATACTCATTTTGAAGAAATTTGTGAAATTATGAAGCAGTACGACGTTTCGTTCTCTCTTGGAGATGGATTACGTCCAGGTTCGATTGCAGATGCAAATGACGAAGCGCAATTCTCTGAACTTGAAACACTTGGTGAATTAACGAAGATTGCTTGGAAACATGATGTGCAAGTGATGATCGAAGGACCTGGGCATGTACCGATGCACTTAATTAAAGAGAATATGGAGAAAGAACTTGATATTTGTCAGGGTGCGCCGTTTTACACACTTGGGCCATTAACGACAGATATTGCACCAGGTTATGACCATATTACATCCGCAATTGGAGCTGCGATGATTGGCTGGTTTGGAACGGCGATGCTTTGTTATGTAACGCCGAAAGAACATTTAGGTTTACCGAATAAAGATGATGTACGCACGGGTGTTATTACGTACAAAATTGCAGCGCATGCAGCTGATCTTGCGAAAGGGCATAAAACGGCTCATCAGCGTGATGATGCACTTTCAAAAGCTCGCTTTGAATTCCGTTGGCGCGATCAATTTAATTTATCTTTAGATCCTGAACGTGCGATGGAATATCACGATGAAACATTGCCAGCAGAAGGCGCGAAAACAGCTCATTTCTGTTCCATGTGCGGACCGAAGTTTTGTAGTATGAGAATTTCACATGATATTCGTGAATATGCGAAAGAAAATGATTTAGAAACGACAGAAGCAATTGAAAAAGGAATGAAAGAGAAAGCGAAAGAATTTAAAGAAACAGGTAGTCATTTATACCAATAACACGTTACACCTCTTTACTTGATTGATCACACTGTAGTACCTAACTTAAATATAGAAGAAGCCCGCTTTGCTAAGACGGTAGCAAAGCGGGCTTCTGTCGTTTATCCCACTTTAATGGGCAGTAAGACTCCCACCTCAAAATTCAGCGAAAGCAAAGAATTTAGGTGGGGGGCGGGCTGCCCATTAAAGTCCGATTGGTGAGGGCTGATAATCAGTGGGGGATGAAGAAACCCCCTACTAATTAAAGTTTCACTTTATAAGGCGAAGAAGAGATGTACCCAGTAGAATAAGAGGAATAATGTGACGACTGTTGTGAGTGGAATAACGATAAGGGATACACTTAAATAGTCTTTCCATTTTACTTTAATTTTGTTTTGTTTCAGGATATACATCCATATGAGGGAAGCTAGCGTACCGATTGGTAATAATAGTGAACCGATGTCACTACCAATAATGTTTGCGAGATAGATCGTTTTTAAAGTGATTGGATCTAGTCCCATTTCTGTTAATGTGATTGTCCCAATCATAAGTGCAGGGTGATTGTTGAAGACGTTGGAGAGGAGGGAGACAAGTCCGCCCATTGCAAAGCTAGCATAGAGTAGATGTTGACTTACCACTGGCTCAAGCCAATTTACAAGCGCCGCTGTTAATCCTGCATTATGAAGCCCGTAAATAATGACATACATAGAGAAAGCGAAAATTAAAATGTGCCACGGTGTCTTTTTCAAAATGTCGACAGGATTCGTTCGTAAGTAGTACCATCTCCAGATGAGAAGAATGAGTGAACCGAGTACGGCAACAATTTCAATTGGGATGGATAAGAAGGATGCAACGAATAGAAGACAGCGCATAAGGAAGACGAAGCCTAATACTTTTAGCATGAATCTTGTCCGTTTTTGTTTCGTATCAACTGAATTTTTTCCTTTTAACGGATGGAAGTTTTTTGTGAAGAATATTTCTTCGATATCATATGAAGAAACAGGTAATTTTTTTGGTAGCTTTTTCTTTAACACTGTATACATAAGCCATGACATAAACAATAGTCCTAATGTTGCAGGTACAAACATCATAGCAGTATGCATATAAAGAGTCATATTCACGATATTTAATGCAATTAAGTTTACGATATTACTTACACCAATTGGTGCACTAGATGCAGTAGCGATTAAAGCACCGCTTAATAAATAGGGGATTTGTTGATGCGGTTTTAATTGAAGGTTTTTTAGAAGAAGAATTAAGATTGGAGTTGTAATTAAAATACTACCGTCATTATTAAATAAAAGAGTCATAAGAAAACATAATAATTGAATATACCAGTATAAACGGCGACCAGAGCCTTTTGCTAAGTTTGCAAGTTTCGCTGCGGACCAGTGGAAGAAGCCAAAGCTTTCTAATATAACTGCCATAACGATGGTCGCTAATATTGTTATAGAGGCACCGCCAATTTTACTAATAATGTCTATGACGTCTGGTCTTGATACAAGTCCAGTAATCAAGATAATGCCAGCGCCAATTGCTGCCGGCCACGCCTCATTTAAACCACGGGGTCGCCAAAAGATAACAATCATCGTTAAGAAGAATACAATAATAGTAATCCATATTTCAATGCTCATATTTTACCTACCTTTCTACTTTTCCTTAAATCAATGTAGCTTGTCTCAAGGTTTGTATTAGTAGTATATTCAGCGAAAAATAGGAAGAACTAGACATATAATGGAATAAAGTGAATATGTGTTTTTCAAGCGAAAGGACAAGTGTCATGAATAGTGAAATAACTATTGTGAGAGGTGTCTATAAATTAGTGGGGCAGTAAGATAGTAAATAGAAATTATATGGGCAATTATTGAGATATATCAGCAATTTTTAAAATATATCGGCGTAACTCAAAATATATCAGTGATTTTTAAAATATATCAACTTGTCGAAAAAACATGACAAAAGGAGCCCATCCCAATATGATTTTTGGGACAGACTCCAAGGGTGGATTATTTTTCCTTTAAAAAAGTTCGATCCTTCAAGAATAAATTCCAGAAGAAAATAAATCCTGGTAATAAAATTGCAATGCCAATTGCATATAGAATAAGCAATGCATAGAATGTTTCGACCGTTGTAAAGCTTGTAAATACAGTTACATCAGGATAAATAATATAAGGTAAATGTGCAACACCGTAAGCGTAACTTGCAAATGCATATTGAGCGATGACTGCTAAAACGGCAATACGAGGGTATCCTAGTGAGTCATACTTCTTGTTTGTCCACCAAAGAGAAGAGTACCCGATAACGAATAAAACGATAGAAACTGTAAACCATGGGAATTGCTTTATGAGTCCTTGCATAAGCCAGTGTGTTTCCGGGTCCATTACAACGAGGGCGATAATCGCCGTAACGAGTGTTGCAGGACCAAGGATGATGGCGTTTCTTCTATAAACTCTATACGAATCTTCTGAACCTTGCTCTCTCGCAAAATCAGCAAGAAAGAGAGAAGAGAGAAATAGTTCCGAAGTTAGCCCAAAGAGCATATAACAGTAGATCACTGGGCTAGAAAGAAGCTTTCCATACAGGAGTACTTCTTTTCCTTCAGACATTGTAATATAAGCCCCCTCTGTAACGGGTAAAACGGTAATTAATAAGGCTGGAATTAAGAGCCCGGTAATACCTGAAATAACCCGAAGAAGATACTGATATTTTGGTACAGAGTAAGCAAATACCATGAATGTACTGCGAATTGCAATGAGTATTAAAATTAACATAACTGGTACGAACATGACTGTCGCAAGGGTGAAAGCGGCTTTCGGAAAGAAACCGAGAAAAGCGACAACGACAAAGACAAGAAATGTATTTGTTACTTCCCAAGTTGGTGATAAGTATCGGTTGGCAAGCTTAGCAGCGAGCGTTGGATGTTTTGCGTATACCATGCCCCAAAAACCTGCCCCAAAATCGATGGACCCTAATATACTGTAAACGAAAATAAGAGCCCATAAGATGATGATTGCAATACTTTCCTCATGCACGAGAATCGCCTCCTTCGTGATGTAAATCATTTGTAAGCGGATGTTTCTTAAAGAATGTCCGTAGTACAAAAACAGTTAAAATACCGAGTCCAATATATAAAATGATGAATAGAATAAATAAAGGACCGACAAAATCAGCGCGTGTAGAAGCGTCGACTGTACGTTGCATACCATAAATGGTCCACGGTTGGCGACCGCTACAACTAAAAATCCATCCAAATTCAATGCCGAGCATCATAATTGGTCCACATGCGGCCGCTCCCCAAAGAAGCCACTTCGGTAATTCTGCGCCTTTTTTTCGGTAAACAAAGTACCAATATAAGAGGGCAATTGCTGCAACCGCAAAGGTGAAGGCAGCGGTGCCGACCATTAAGTTGAATAGTGTATGTGTGTAAAATGGTGGCCATGTTTCTTGTGGGAATTCATTTAGTCCTTTTACGACGGTGCTAGGGTCTAGTCCCACTAGTAGGCTAAGCATGTTCGGAATTTCTAGTGCATAGTTTAGTTCAAGTGTGTTAGGATCTACAACGCCGCCAATTGATAACGGTGCATGTGACGTCGTTTCAAATAAAGCTTCAGCAGATGCAAGTTTTTCAGGGGAATGCTTATGTAAGGCAATTGCCGATTCGTGTCCCGAAAGCCACATCGTAGCCCCTGTAATAAATGTCACGACGAGTCCTAACAGCAGTCCTTTTTTATGATACGCCACTTCACGCTCACTTAAATTTTTCTTTAATAATTTAAATCCAGCGATAGAGGCAATGACAGCAGCTCCAGTTGCGTAGGCTGTAATCACAACATGGAATGCGCTCGTGCCAAAACTCGGATTAAAGAAAGCTTTCCACGGATCAACGTTGAAAACGGATCCATCTGGCCCCATTGAAAAGCCCGCTGGTGTATTCATCCATGTATTTGCTGATGTAATAAGCACGGCAGATGCCGTGGCACCAATCATGACGAAGAATAATGAGATTAATCTCATGAATGGAGGTAGTTTGTCAGCTGCGTATACATAAATGGACATGAACAAAGCCTCTAAAAAGAAGGCGAAAATCTCAATTTGAAAGGGAACAGAAATAACCTGCCCAACAATTTTGGCAAAACCAGGCCAAAGAAGTGAGATTTGCACACCAACGATTGTTCCAGTCGGAATTGCTACACCGAGAAGGATGGCGAACGCTTTCGTCCATCTTTTCGCCATGATGGCGTAATCGGAATCTTTCTTCCAGTGATAGAGTATTTCACTTATAAAAATCATTAATGAAAGTCCCACGCCAAGTGTTGCAAAGATAATGTGGAATGCTAATGAAGAACCGAAAAATGCTCTTGCTAATGTTACCGTATCCATATGTAAACTCCTCTTCTTTTTTGCCATTATTTTCTGATTGAATTGGAAGATTTATTCAAAAAAACTACCAAAAATATATATGTATTTAAAAAGTGGATATGGTAATATAATGTTTGAATATTATGAAAAGAAAGAAGTTAATGTTTAATAATATTTTGTTTGTTTTTTAGTAAGGAATATTTTATAATCTTTTATGCGAACATAAGTTCTGTTTTTCCGGGGTGAAGAAGTTTATGTGAAATGGAGAGGATGTTTTATGTATCCTGAAGTCATTAAAAAGATGGCATTTTCAAAAGAGCATAGAGATTTATTATTGAAGCTGTATAATAAAGAGATTACGCGTCGGGAGTATGATCGACTTGTGGAATCGCTATATAGACCTTCTAAAGAGGTATGTGAGTGATAGAGGAACGGGAGACAATCTAATAGATTGTCTTTTTTAATTTTACGTATGTTCTGGTAAAATTAAGGATAGCCTTATTAGGGAGGTGAATAGATTGAGGAAACGTTTATATATAGGGGTTGGAGTTGTTCTCTTAATCGCTTTAGGTGGAATTGTATTTTGGTCAGCTATACAAGGAAACCGTACAGAACATTTTATTTTAAGACATATGGTGAATGAAAATGGGACGCTTGCTACATATCGTTTAGCGGATACAAAGGCAGGCACGGGTGAAGCGAAGGGCCGTGAAGCTTTATCGGAATCGGCAGGGCTATGGCTACAATATACACTCGATAAAGACGATCAAGCGTTATTCGATGAACAAGTTAAGGTTATTCAAAATAACTTTGTACATAAGGATCAAATCGTTATATGGAAAATCTCTGAAAAGGGAGAAATACAGTCTGCTACCAATGCACTTATAGATGATCTTCGTATTATAGAACAATTATATCGTGCTTATGAAATGTATAAGGAAGAGCGTTATAAAACCTTGGCAGATCAATTGAGCGATGCTGTAATTCGTTATAATAAGAAAGGTAATTATTACGTTGATTATTATGATGCAGATGCAGGAAAACAAAATAACTTTGCAACTACATCATACTTAAATCCGCACGCATTCTCTTATATGAAGAAGTACGGTAAAGTTTCTGCTCAGCAATATCAGGAAGTCGTTCAATTGTTAGCGGATTACCCAAGGCATGGCTGGGCATTCCCGAAAGAGTATAAAGAAGATGGTACATTTACGTACGATAAAGAAGTGAATTTAATTGATCAATCATACGTTGCCTATCACCGGAGTCTAGGTGGACTTTCATCAGATGCTTACTTGGAATTTATAAAGAAGAAATTTCAGGAGGATGGAAAGCTATACGGCCGTTACAATTTAGAAACGGGAAAACAAACTGTGAATTATGAATCACCAGCGGCTTACGGATTAACGATTATGTACGTACTACAAACAGGTGATACAAAGTTTGCAAAGGAACTATATGATCATATGGTTACATTTCGAAATGATAATGTATTTAGTAGATATTACGGTGGATACGTAACGGGCGAAAATAATAATACGCATATTTTCGATAACGTATTGCCACTTTTAGCGGAAATGGAATTGGAGAAGAGTAAGAAATAGAAGGTGCCATCCTTTTGAGGGGGCACCTTCTATTTATATCGTTATTTATCGATGTAATTTTACGTCCTAATATTAGAGAAGTAGTCAATCACGAATTCACGAAATTGCTGAGCAGTTTTTGATAAATAGCGTTTTTTCGACCAACTTAAGCCGATAGTTCGCTCGCAATTCGGTTCAATAATACGTAACTTATTTAATGCTAAAGTAGAATTTTTTAATAAAGTTAAACTTGGGACGAAAGCGATGCCGAGACCTTGCTTAATAAGGTCGCTAATTACGGTTGGTTCATCTACTTCAAAAGCGATATGCGGAGTGAAACCAGCTTTCTTGCAAAATTCATCTGTTAAGTGCCGAAATCCGTAACCAGTGTTCATACTAATAAATGGTTCGTCTTTTACTTCATGCAGATGAATACTGTCGCGTCCTGATAAACGATGACCTGAAGGGACGACTAAGAAAATTTCTTCTGTAATAAGTGGTTCCCACATAATTTCCTCGCCTTCAATTGGCACAGAAGAAATGCAAAAATCAATTTCTATATTATCTAGTTGTCGTTTCATAGAAGGAGTAGATGCGAGAAACTGTTGGAAACGAACGTTAGGATGTTCTAGTAAAAAAGAACCGAGTAGTTCTGGTAATATTCTCGGAATAGAAACTGCCAGTGTAATAGAGCTTTGTTGTAATTCAGCTAAATCTTTAATTTCTCGTTCACCTTCACTTAATTCATGAAAAATGCGCTCTACTCGTTTTAAAAATACTTTCCCAAAAGAGTTTAATGTAATCTGTCGACCTTGGCGATCAAATAGCGGGACGCCTAAGTCTTTTTCTAATCTAGCGATTGTTTTACTGAGCGATGGTTGTGCGATATGCAATTCCTCAGCCGCTTTTGTCATATGTTCTAATCGTGCGACTGTCTGAAAGTATTTTAGTTGAAGAAGTTCCATTTTGAATCTCCTTTCTATAGACCAAAAGGAATGAATTGATAATTAAAGATGTATTATACAGTATGGAAAGTGGCGTGTATAGTAAATCTGTTAAACCATTGTAATGGTGTGAAATTAGGAGAAGGAGTATGTTTCATGAAGGGAATTCAACTTATATTTAAAGATTGGAAAGCGATGTGGCACCATAAACATGGACGTATCGCTTTAATTTTTTTATTAATCGTTCCTTTAATTTATTCAGGATTCTTTTTAGCTGGATACTGGGATCCATATGGGAAATTAGATAAATTACCTGTTGCGATTGTAAATTTAGATAAGGGTGCTGCGATGGATGAAAAAACAATTCATGCAGGAGACGATTTTGTAAAAAATTTAAAAGAGAATAAGGAACTAGCTTTTCATTTCGTATCAGAAAAACATGCTGATGAAGGGTTGAAAGAAGATAAGTATTATATGGTTGTTACGATTCCAGAGGATTTCTCTCAAAAGGTAAGTACACTTATGGATGAGAAACCAGAGCCAGCGCAGCTTCAGTACAAAGTAAATCCGGGTAAAAACTTTGTAGCAGCTCAAATTGGAACGACAGCTGTTGAAAATATGAAAACAAAAATTTCAAATAGTATTACGAAATCTTATACAGAAGGTGTCTTTTCAAAGTTTCAAGAATTAGCACAAGGATTGAGTGATGCAAGTAATGGGGCTGAGAAGTTACATGAAGGAACGACAGATGCAAAAAATGGGGCGAATCAGCTTGCAGATGGTATTCATCGTTTAAGTGACGGAACATCAAAAGTGAAAGAGGGAAGTGAAAAACTTGCTGCTAGCCAATCAGCCTTAACTGGCGGAGCAAACGAGCTAAACCAAGGAGCAAACTCGCTTCATAGCGGGATGGAGTTATTGACGCAAGGTGAAAAAACTTTGCAATCAGGGGTTAGTGAATTAAGTGCGGGTACAAATGAATGGGTGAACGGAAGTGAGAAACTTGCTGAGGGGCAAGTGAAAGCGGACAATGCAGCAAATAGTGTAAAGCAACAATTAGAAGATTACGTGAAAAGTCATCCAGAAGTGCAGCAAGACCCTGCTTTTCAAAAAATCGTTGCTACTTCTAATGGATTAGCTAAAGCAACAAATACTTTAAATAATAGCCAACAACAATTGACACAAGGTGCGCAGAAGCTTGCGGATGGTCAGCATAAGATTGAAGAAGGCATGAATACATTTGGAGTTAAGTTAAATGAGGCTACTACTGGAACGAAAAAGATTGCAGATGGTGCTGCGAATTTAGCTAATGGATTTACGAAGTGGGGAAGTGGATTTACATCATTACAAGAAGGTGTAAATCACCTTGCGAGTGGCGGAACAGAGCTAAATCATGGTGCTGATCAGTTAACGAACGGACTTGTTAAACTTGACGATGGTGCGAAGGAACTTTCTACGAAATTGGGAGATGGAGCAGAGAAGATAGCGGATGTTCGCAATGATGATGCACGCAATACGATGTTCTCAGAGCCAGTTCAATTAGTGAAGTCGACAGTTTCTGATGTACCTAATTACGGTTCAGGTATTGCACCATATTTCTTATCACTTGCATTTTATGTTGGCGGAATTATGGCATCGAATATTTTACCTCTTGGCCGTAGACAAAATATGAAGGTAAGCGGAACGGTACATTTTATTAATAAACTAGGATTGGTATATGTAATTGGACTTATTCAAGCATTACTAGTAGATGTGGTTGTGCTAGGAGCTATGAAATTAGAAGTTGCAAGTGTGCCACTCTTTATTTTATCAAGTATTGTTATTTCCTTTACGTTCATGACATTTATTCTCATGTTAGTAACGGTATTTGGTCTTGTTGGAAAGTTCTTAGCGGTAACACTTCTCGTCTTGCAATTAGCGACGAGCGGTGGTACTTTCCCAGGAGAATTAAATATAGCTATTCTTAGCAAGATTGGACAATTTCTCCCAATGTCCCATTCTCTTAGAGGGCTACAAGATGTGATTTCTTTAGGAGATTGGTCGCAATTACAAATGCAAATTTTAATATTATTATGCTATCTCGTTGTTGCCGGCGGAATTGCTTGGATCACGAGTCATATACAGCATAAGGAAACGAATGCAGAACAAGTTTCTTAAAATGAAAGAAGCTATCCGATTTTTTCGGATAGCTTCTTTTTTATTTGCGTTCCATTACCGCAAAATAATTATTTTCGTTATCAGCAAAGTTGAATGCTCTACCTGTAGGTAAATCTACAACTTGTCCAACTGTAACGTTTTTCTCAGAAAGATCTTTATACAGTTGATCTAAGTTATTAGAGAAGAACATAAGTGAAGGCGTATGTAAGTTTAATTCAGGTTGCATCTTCGCAATTAACGCTTTATCGTGAAGGACGATGCTTGTGCCTGCATCTTTCGTTGGAGCGATTTCAATCCAGCGAAATCCTTTTCCGTTATTTTCTTCAGCGATGATTTGGAATCCTACTTTTTCTGTCCAAAATTTCACTGTTTCGTCTTGGTTATTTACATATAACATAATTTGTCCAATTTGATTAATCATAGGTGTATCCTACTTTCTTTTCTTGTATGGAATTCTATTATATCAAAGATATGGTTTGAATACTTTTTCATGATTTTTCCGAAGTACAATTTTCGCCCATTTTGCATTCGTCGTAGGAGAAGGGCCTGTAATCCACGTATGAAGTGGTAGTGTACTGCAAATGACCATTGCTGAAATTGAGATTGTGGCTGTTATTGTAAATAATAATAGGCTATATAATATTGTGTTTTCTTGTAGTGTGAATAAAGAAAGAAATTTTGTACATAGTTGCAAGAAGAAAAAGTGAGCTAAATAAGCACCATATGTGTAATTCCCGATAAAGCGTAAAGCTTTATATAAGAAACCGCGTCGCTGTACGATTGTAATAGACAGCACGTAAAGTATAATAATCTCGCATACGATATATATAAACATAGACGGTTTTAAATAAGTCGAAACGGTTAAATGAATAGAGTTTGCTCCGTGAAAACTAAATAACTCATAATTGATGAATAAAAATAAGATAAAAAATAATATTGTAATAAGCGGGATATGTTTTATGACAAATGTACGCCACGCTTTTAGTGCGACAGCAGCGATTCCTCCCATGACGAAATAGAATGAGTAGAAGAAGAAGGAACGGTCTGTATAATGTAAAATAGTTGAGCTAGTCAATTTCTCTCCATTAAAAATGTAGTGAGAAGAATACCACATTAAGAGAAAATATAAACAAGCAAAGATGGTCATATATTTATATATGTCTTTTTTATTTTCTGTTCGTTTTTGAAACCAATAAAATAGTGTGCATAGTAAAGGGAACAATAAGTGAATTTGGAACATCATAATTACGTACCAAAGATGGGGTGCTGCTGTTCCGAGTAATAAACTTTTTATTCCGCTTTGTAGTGTAATCATATCGTTTGTTGTTAATAAGTAAAGAATAGACCAGAAGAAATAAGGAATGAGTAAATGTGCGGCTTTTTCATAAAGATATTCTGTGTAGGCTAGTTGCTTCGTATATTGCCGAATTAAGTGAAAGCCGACGATAAATATGAATGCAGGTGCTGAAAATTTTGCAAGGTTAAATAGCATGCCCATAATGAGGGATTGCTCAAGTAAAACATTTCCTTGATTCATTGTATATAATAAGGAACTTTGCAAAACGACAGCGAGGAATGCAATGCTTTGCAAAACTTTAAATTCTGGTGCGCTTTGAGTCATAATGTCCATCTCCTTTTCCATACATGATTATAGTACGGAGAATAGATAATGAGTGTGGAATATTTGTGAAGGTTTTAACAAATTTGTGGCGGAATGGATTAACAACAAAAAAAGAGGATGCTCCACAGGAGCATCCTCTTTCTATTTATTAAGCAAATTTGTTTTTGATCCAGTTCTTACCTTCTACAAGGCGAGCTGTCATTACGGCACAAGCGTTATCTGCTGTTACGTTTAACATCGTTGCAGGAGGATCAATGATTGTACTGATTGCTGCGATAATTGGCAATGCTTCTGGCGGGAAGCCATATAAAGAAACGATTAACATTTCACCAATCATACCGCCGCCTGGAATAGCGCCCATTACTGTTCCTACTAATAGAGAAACAACAAGTGCGATTGCTAATGTTTTCGGTCCTTCGAATTCCATATTGAAAATACCGAATAAGAAAGCAATCTTTAATACGCCGCCTAAAACAGAGCCGTCTTTATGAAGTGTAGATCCAAGAAGGACAACTGTTTCACGAACGTCAGACGAGATACCCATTTTCTTCGTTGCTTCCAAGTTCGCTGGAATACTAGCAGCACTACTACAAGTTGCAAGTGATGTAACTGTAGGAGAGACCATGTTCTTCCAAAATACTTGTATACCTTGTTTGCGACCTGCAAGGTATGCATAGAACGTGAAGAATACAAAGAAGTAAATGAGAGACGCTGGATAGTATACCATTGCAGCTCGGAAGTAAGTTCCAAGAAGTTGTGGTCCAAATTCACCAACTAATGCTGCGAAGTAAGCAGCAAGTCCGATTGGAGCGTAGTACATAATGAAAGATACAACTTTCATTGAAATTTCTGCACCAGCTTGTAAGAATGTAGCGAATGGTTTCCCTTTTTCACCAACTGCTGAAGTTGCAATCCCCATTAAAATAGAGAAGAAAATAAGTGCTAACATATTTTCTCGAGATAGTAACTTTGAGAAGTCAGATACTGTTAGAATACCGACGATTTGATCTGCAACACTAACTGCCTTTTCAGCTTTATCAGGCTGCGTTAGTTCTAATACAACACCTTGTGCTGGCGGGAATACTTTCACGACAATAATCATAAAAATAGCAGCTAAAATACTCGTAAATAAGAAAGTCCCAGCCATGCTAGACATAATTTTACCGAAACGTTTTAATCCATCCATATTAGCAATAGATGATGCGATGCTAAAGAACACTAAAGGTACAACAATCGTAAACATTAAGTTTAAGAAAATGTCACCAAGCGGCTTTAAAGCAACTGCATCGGCACCCATGAAATAACCAATGAAACCACCAATTAGGATAGAAGATAATAAAATAAGTGGAAAGCGATATGCCTTCATAAATATATCCTCCTATCAATTAAAAAAATCATACTGAATTATTATAGCGAGTTAGCGTCTTCTTTACTAGGAGAATAATGATAGATGGAATAGCGTGAAAACCGAGAAATTTTTGTTTTTAAGCTCGGCATACAGCAGGAAATCTAGACATATATATTTGTAACCTAGCGGTGGCAAAGGATGCACCGTAACTTAGGTTTGGAAAAAGGGGGAGGGAAAAGGGATGAATATTTTACTTTGCTGTGCAGCGGGAATGTCTTCCAGTTTAATTGTTACGAAAATGGAGAAAGCAGCAGAGGCAAGAGGGATAGAGGTAAAGATTTGGGCAGTATCAGGTTCTGAAGTAAATAGTCACATAGATGAAGCGGATGTACTTTTACTTGGACCACAAGTACGTTATTTATTACCGAAAATGAAAGAGTTATGTAAAGGGAAAGGGATACCTGTTGATGTCATTCAGTCCGTCCATTACGGGCTTTGTAATGGGGAAGCAATCCTGCAAGCAGCTTTGTTAATGAAACCATGAGGAGAGTGGGATAGATGATACGGTTTTTAGAGAAATATGTAATGCCAGTAGCAGGGAAGGTTGCAGAACAGAGGCACTTGCTAGCGATTCGTGATGGACTTGTATTGACGATGCCTTTCTTAATTATAGGATCATTTTTCCTCATCATTAGTGCTTTACCAATACCAGGTTATAATGATTTTATGGCCGGTTTGTTTGGGGAGAATTGGCAGAGGGCTTTGGGGTATCCAGTTAGTGCAACTTTTAATATAATGGCTTTAATAGCTGTTTTTGGAATCGCTTACAGACTTGGAGAATATTATAAAGTGGACGCTTTAGCATCCGGGGCATTATCGCTTGTGACATTTTTACTTGCGACGCCATTTCAAGTTGCATATATTATACCAAGTACAAAAGAGAGTGTACTTGTAGAAGGTGCTATCCCAGCTGCATTAATGGGAAGCCAAGGGTTATTTGTAGCAATGATTATCGCACTTATATCTACTGAGCTTTATCGGTTTATTGTACAAAAAAAGATAATTATAAAGATGCCAGAGACAGTTCCGCCAGCTGTGACACGTTCATTTGCCGCACTTGTTCCAGGATTTATTGTTGTAACGGTTATTTGGATTTTACGTTTAATTATAGAAAATACTTCTTTTGGCAGTATCCATAATATTGTAGGGCAAATTTTACAGGAACCACTTAGTGTACTTGGTGCTAGTCTTTGGGGCGCAATAATAGCTGTTATTCTCGTTCATGTTCTTTGGTCATGTGGAATTCATGGAGCTACTATTGTTGGTGGTGTAATGAGTCCCGTTTGGTTGTCGTTAATGGATCAAAACCGAGTTGCTTACCAAGCAGGGCAAGATATACCAAATACGATTACTGCACAGTTTTTTGATTTATGGATTTATATGGGCGGTTCCGGTGCAACGCTTGCTTTAGTTGTAGGAATGTTATTATTTGCCCGAAGTCAGCAATTAAAAAGTATAGGTAGATTGTCAATTGCGCCTGGTATATTTAATATTAATGAGATGGTAACTTTTGGGATGCCGATTGTCATGAATCCAATTTTATTAATTCCATTTATATTGGTTCCAGTTGTGTTAACAATTGTTTCTTACTTTGCAATGGAATGGGGATTAGTTGCTCGTCCGAGCGGTGCTGCTGTACCTTGGACGACACCGATTCTTTTTAGTGGATATTTAGGATCGGGCGGGAAACTTTCAGGTGTTGTTTTACAACTTGTTAACTTTGCGCTTGCATTCTTCATTTATTTACCGTTCTTAAAAATATGGGATAAACAAAAAGTAGCGGAAGAAAAGGGGGAGTAAAGAACTAAAATGGATACGATAGAAACGAAAGCTTTTCATTTAATTTTGCACGGGGGAAATGCGAGAAGTTGTTCAATGGAAGCAATTGATTGTGCAAAGCGTGGAGAGTTTACAGAAGCAGAAGCTAAATTACAAGAAGCGTTAGAGGAATTAAAAGAGGCGCACCGTGTACAAACGGATCTCATACAAAAAGAAGCTGGTGGTGAAAAGACCGAAGTTACGCTTCTGATGGTGCACGCACAAGATCATTTAATGAATGCAATTACGGTGAAGGAATTAGCGAGTGAATTTGTAGAATTATATAGGAAGATGTCAGTGGCTGAATGAACCTTGCGTATGCAAGGTTTTTTTATGTATGTATCTGTACCACCAGTGGAATGTTCGTTCCACTGATGGTATTTACACTCCTCCTTTTTACAAATGAATAAGAGTGATATTTAATTAGTATTTACAATCTCTCCTATACCACGAATTAATTTTTTTATATGCATCTCATTTGGTTTTAATATACTTACGATATAATCAATCGCTATTTGCGGTTCAACGGTCGTACCACACGTATAACAGTCAATGGCTGCAAAGTTTTTTTCTGGATAAGTGTGAATAGAAAGGTGGCTTTCTGATAGTAAAACTAAGACAGTAACACCGTGCGGTTCGAATTCTTTTGCACTTACGTTTAAAATATGTGCGCCAGAGCGATCCGCAGCGGTAACTAAATGATATTCTAAAAAGTGAACATCATCTAATAGGGAAAAATCCACTCCCCATAAATCTACTATTATATGCTTACCGAAAGTAGAGTATTCCATAAGGTAGCACTCCTCACTATAATATCGTTAAAACTCCATTTCTTTTTTATAACACTGATGTAGGATAAGGTTTGATTCTGAATTTAAAAGGGCAAGGTTACGCTGTTCGAGATGTTCTTCTTTAAATTGAAATAAGGGAGAAAGAAGAGAAGGCAATGTTTGAGGAGTTGGTACAACGTATAATTGTTCAATTTGATCGAGTACATAGTCAGAATTAGCTGCAATATGAAATCCCCAGTCAGTTCCGAAAGAAGGTACGATTGTATGATAACTTTTCACAGTTAATCCAGCATGTTCAATTGTGTTACCAATGCTCCAGTATACTAGAGGTGCATCAGCAGGTGAATTAGATTGACAGACGAACGCGCCACCTTCTGTTAAAAACGTAGCGATACGAGCGAAAAGTTCACTTGTATATAAAGTACTTAACAACTCTGTCGCGGGGTCTGGAAAATCAATAATGATTACATCGTATAAAGAGGAAGGAGAATTCAAAAATTCCTTTGCATCGCATACGTGTGCATTCACACGATCATCAAAAAATGCGCTTTTGTTCAAAGAAACTAATTCAGGAACATTACGAGCCATATCAATCATCGATCCATCTAAGTCAACAAGGTCTACATGTAGCACAGTTTCATATTTCAAAACTTCTCGTAAGGCAAGGCCATCGCCACCACCTAATATGAGAACACGTTTTGGATCAATTACTTTTGACATAATCGGATGCACAAGGGCTTCATGATAAATTTGTTCGTCAACGGAACTGAATTGTAGTTGTTTGTCTAAATATAAACGGACATCGCTTACTTGTAACAAAGTAATATTTTGATAATTACTTTGTTCTGCAAATAAACTTGTATGCTCGCCATTTTGTATTTGTTGTAGAGAAATTGCATCCCATACATCTAAGTTGTGTGAACTTGTTTCTATTATAGGTTCCAATTGTTCTTGCTTGTCCTGCTTGTTTTGCTTGTCCTGCTTGTTTTGCTTGTCCTGTTTGTTTTGTGTGTCCTGCTTATTTTCTATTTCCTGTTGTTCTAGTTCAAATTTGTCAGAGTCTAATTCAGAGCGCTTGTCTTTTTTATAGCTAGTTATTCTATAAATCTTTATTTTGTTCTGTTTTCTATGTTTTGGCATAGGAATCCCCTTTCGAATTGTGTTATTTTACTCTATTCTATGTAATCTAGTAGAAACTGCTTGGACAATAGATAGAAGAGTGTGTTTAAGAGAGGTTTATTTTTCACTAGATTTTCATGTTAATAAATTTTTTTTAGTGTTTTTTTCTTTTAAATACAACTAGACAACTAAACACTAATCTATTTTCATACAGTTATGTGTTAAAAGCGTGTTGTTTTATAACACACTGTGTGTTTTTTGAGTGACACACTAATTGAAAGCGTTAACACACAAGAAAATGCTCGAAAAAGCACTGATTTTAGTGGTTTTAAAAAGTTGGCACGATAATTGCATTAATAAATAGCGTAAAGAAAAATAAATAAAACATAAATTTTTTATACTACACAAGGGGGATTTTCAAATGAATATTTTATTATGTTGCTCAGCAGGGATGTCTACAAGTTTACTAGTTACAAAAATGGAAGCGGCTGCAAAAGCTCGCGGTCTAGAAGGAAAGATTTGGGCTGTATCTGGGGATGCAGTAAAAACAAATATCGATCAAGCAGATGTATTATTACTAGGACCACAAGTTCGTTACATGCTGTCTTCAATGAAAACGCTTGCCGATGAGAAAAACGTTGGAATCGACGTTATCAATCCAATGCACTACGGCATGATGAATGGAGAGGCAGTTTTAGATCACGCGTTAACACTTAAAAAATAATTAGGGGGGAAGCGAAATGCAAAAGTTTATTGCATTCATGGAGAAATATATTGTTCCTGTCGCTGGTAAAATCGGATCGCAACGTCACTTAGCTGCGATCCGTGATGGATTTATTGCAGTTATGCCACTTATTTTAGTTGGTGCACTGGCATCACTAATTAATGGTTTTCCGTCTGAAGCTTTCCAAGATTTCATGAAAGGTTTGTTTGGTGAAACGTGGAAACAAGTTGGCGGTGGAATGTGGACTGGTTCTTTCGCGATTCTAGCACTAATCATAGCATTTACAACAAGTTATAACTTAGCAAAATCTTACGGCGTTGATGGTTTGTCAGCAGGTATTATTTCATTTGGTGCGTTAATTATTCTTACGCCAACAACACCGAAAGAAGGCGGATTGAACTTAGCTTGGACAGGTGCACAAGGGTTATTCGTAGCAATTATTGTGGCGCTCCTTGTTACTGAGGTATTCCGTTTCTTTGTACAAAGAAACATTACATTTAAAATGCCTGATGGAGTACCACCAGCAGTTTTAAGATCGTTCGCAGCTATAGTTCCAGCATTTGTTATCTTAACAGTAGTTGCAGGTATTCAATTAGCAGTGAAATTAGCTGGTACAAGTGTTCATGAATTTATCTTTAATACGATTCAATTACCACTGCAAAGTTTAGCAGGGACATTACCAAGTGCAATTATCATTGTAATCCTTGTTCATCTTCTTTGGTTCTTCGGTTTACATGGTCCAAATATCGTTGGTGGTATTATTGAGCCATTATACTTACCGGCATTAGAGAAAAACATGAAGTTATTCAAAGGTGGTACATCTGCATTTGATGTTCCAAACATTGTTACAAAACCATTCTTTGATACTTTCGTATATCTTGGTGGTTCTGGTGCAACATTAGCGTTCTTAGTAGTTGTGTTAATTGTAGCGAAAAGTGCACAATTACGCGGTGTATCTCGTTTATCAATTGGTCCTGGTGCATTTAACATTAACGAACCAGTAATCTTTGGTACACCAATTATTTTAAATCCAATTTTATTCTTACCGTTTATCATAACACCAATTGTATTAGTAATTACTTCTTATACAGCTATATCTATTGGCTGGGTACCAAAAACAGTTGGGATAATTCCATGGGCAACACCACCAATTATTAGTGGTTATCTTGTAACAGGTGGACATCTTTCAGGTGCACTCCTACAGTTATTCAACTTTGTAATTGCGATGGTAATCTATTATCCATTTGTTGTATTATGCGATCGTTCAGTTGTTCGTACTGAAAAAGCAGCGCAAGGAAATAACAACTCTGTACCTATGTAACATAGTAATTGTTCCCACAGATAACATAATCTGTGAGAACAATTATCTTTATATCATGTTCAAAAAGATGAAATCCATCTACAAGAACACCAAACTATCATTCATAAAATAATAATGTAATAGAAATGTTCAAACTGAAGGGGTATTTCAATCGGTTGAACCATAATAGAGAGGGCGGTAATTATGATGACTACAGCAGAACAAATTCCATTTCAATTAATTTTAAATAGTGGTAATGCACGAAGCTTTGCGATGGAGGCACTTCAATTTGCCAAACAGGGGAAAATGGCAGAGGCTGATGAAGCGATGGTGAAGGCGAAAGAAGCGATTAATGAAGCGCATCATTTCCAAACAGGGCTCATACAATCAGAAGCAAGAGGAGAAAAAACAGAGATTAGTGTCCTTTTAATTCATGCACAAGATCATTTAATGAATGCGATTACAGTAAAAGAATTAGCAGCAGAATTTATTGACCTTTATAAAAAATTAGAAGCGAAAGGGGAATAAAGCATGACTGGAATTAAAATTGCTACAATCGGCGGTGGGTCTAGTTATACACCAGAATTAATTGAAGGATTTATTAAACGTTATGATGAGCTTCCTGTTCGTGAAATTTGGTTAGTAGATATTGAGGCAGGAAAAGAAAAGTTAGAAATCGTTGGTAACTTAGCGAAACGTATGGTGAAAAAATCTGGTTTACCAATCGAAGTACATTTAACACTTGATCGTCGTGAAGCATTAAAAGATGCTGATTTCGTAACAACGCAGCTTCGCGTAGGTTTATTAGAAGCTCGTGCGAAAGATGAAGCAATCCCATTAAAATATGATGTAATCGGTCAGGAAACGAATGGTCCTGGTGGTTTATTCAAAGCGCTGAGAACGATTCCTGTTATTTTAGATATTTGTAAGGATATGGAGGAGCTTTGTCCGAATGCATGGTTAATTAACTTCGCGAACCCAGCAGGTATGGTAACAGAAGCTGTCCTTCGTTATACAAATATTCAAAGAGTAGTTGGTCTATGTAATGTTCCAATCGGAATTCGCATGGGTCTTGCAAAATTACTTGAAGTAGATGCAAGTCGTGTTCACGTTGATTTCGCAGGTTTAAATCACATGGTATACGGATTAGACGTATATTTAGATGGCGTAAGTGTAATGGATCGTGTGTTAGAGCTTGTAACAGATCCAGAAAAGCAAATTACGATGGAAAATATTGCAGCGCTTAACTGGGAGCCAGACTTTATTCGCGGCCTTCGCGCAATTCCATGTCCATACCACCGTTATTACTACAAAACACGTGAAATGTTAGAAGAAGAGAAAGAAGCTTCAGTTGAAAAAGGTACACGTGCAGAAGTAGTAAAACAATTAGAAGATGATTTATTCGAGTTATACAAAGACCCGAACTTAGATATTAAACCACCACAATTAGAAAAACGTGGCGGCGCTTATTATAGTGACGCAGCATGTAGCTTAATTACGTCTATTTACAATAATAAAGGTGATATCCAGCCTGTTAATACACGAAACAACGGAACAATTGCAAGCTTACCGCATGATTCAGCTGTTGAAGTGAACTGTATTATTACGAAAGAAGGTCCAAAACCAATTGCGGTTGGAGATCTTCCAGTACCAGTTCGCGGTTTAGTACAACAAATTAAATCATTTGAGCGTACAACAATTGAAGCTGCTGTTACAGGGGATTATCATAAAGCGCTGCTTGCTATGACAATTAATCCACTTGTACCATCAGATAAAGTGGCAAAACAAATTTTAGATGAAATGTTGGAAGCACATAAAGAACATCTTCCACAGTTCTTCAAAAAGGTAGAGAAATAAAGCGGCGCTATTTAGCCCGCTTTTTTTATTCTATTAGGAGGTATTACGATGATTAAGTTAATTGTAAACGCAGATGATTTTGGTCTTACAGAAGGTACAAATTACGGCATTATTGATGGGCATATAAATGGACTTGTAAATTCAACGACGATGATGATGAATATGCCAGGAACAGAGCATGCGGTACGTTTAGCGAAAGAACATAACCTACTCGGAGTAGGCGTACATCTCGTATTAACAGCAGGAGAACCGCTTCTTGGAGACGTACCATCACTTGTAAGTAGCGATGGGTTGTTTCATAAACAAAGCGTCGTATGGGAAGGGAAGATAAATCCGGAAGAAGTCGAGCGAGAATGGACTGCTCAAATTGAGAAATTCTTATCTTACGGATTAACGCCAACTCATTTAGATAGTCATCATCATGTGCATGGGTTGCCAATCTTGCACGATGTTCTTGAGAGATTAGCGGCTACATATAATGTTCCGATTCGTCGTTGTGAGGAAGAGCGAGCAGTACGCCCGTTTTCTGACGTATTTTACAGTGACTTTTACGCAGATGGTGTGACGGAAGATTACTTTGTGAAGTTAAAAGAAAGAGTACAAGGTGAACAAACGGTAGAAATTATGGTTCATCCAGCGTATATTGATCCAGAGCTTGTGAAGCTTTCTTCTTACGTAATGGATCGCGTGAAAGAATTGCGTATTTTAACAGAGAGCGAATTGCCTGAAGGAATAGAGCTTGTGAAGTTTTAATAGAAAAACGACGGCTATATCATGTCGTCGTTTTATCTATTTACAAAATGGATAGAATATATCCGCCAAAGGCTCCGAGTATAACGATAACCCAAGGTGGTGTTTTCCAAAAAGCGAGCAAGCAAAATAGAAGAGACGCAAAAACAAAATCTGCAGCGTTCATAATTGTGCTTGTCCAAATAGGATCATAAAAAGCGGCAATTAAAATACCAACAACAGCGGCATTGACTCCAAGTAGTGCGCCTTGTATGAAAGATATTTTTCTCACGCTATTCCAAAATGGTAAAACACCAATAACGAGCAAGAAAGCAGGAAGAAAAATTGCAATTGTTGCAAGTATTGCCCCAAGCGTCCCGTTTAACACTGCTCCTATATAAGAGGCGAATGTAAATAGTGGTCCTGGTACGGCTTGTGTTAATCCGTATCCAGCTAGAAACTGTTCTTTCGTCATCATTCCGTTTTGTACGAACTCACCTTCAAGAAGAGGTAGCACGACGTGTCCGCCTCCAAATACAAGTGCACCAGAGCGATAGAAACTATCAAATAAAGCGATGTAATAAGAGAACGGTCTTAATATTGGTAGTAGCAGTAACAGCCCGAAGAATAAGATGAGACAAGAAACTGCTATCGTTTTTGAAATAGGTACTTTTATATGTTGAGATTGACTAATTGGTTGGTTACGATATAAAAACCAGCCGATAAAGCCCGATATTATAATGAGGATGACTTGTGTCCAGCTACTTGGCCATAATAAGGCGATTGCTGCAGTTACAATCGCAATCGTCGCACGATTGCGGTCTGGCGTTAATTTTTGTGCCATTCCCCATATGGCATGAGCAACAATAGCGACTGCTACAAGTTTTAGTCCATGAATCGAGCCAGCACTTCCAAGAGCGAACTGATTAAGGAATGAGGCAAAGAAAACTAAAACAAGCACAGACGGTAAAGTGAATCCAATCCATGAAATAATAGCTCCTAATACCCCGCCTCTTAATAATCCAACCCCCATACCGACTTGGCTGCTAGCAGGACCAGGAAGGAATTGACATAGCGCTACTAAATCTCCATAACTTCGTTCATCCATCCATTTTCTTTTTTGTACATATTCGTGGTGGAAATAGCCGAGATGGGCGACGGGGCCACCAAATGAAGTAAGTCCTAATTTAAATGAAACGAGAAAAATCTCTAATAATGTGTGAAAAGTGTATTTGTTTTTTTCCAAAACGACCTCCGAGAATGTTTTTCTATGTGAATTATACAAGAGATAGTGAGGCAAAAGGAACGATTCTAATGTAAAGATTGTGTGAATCTTTTCTTCGTAATTAACACTTGAAAAAGTCATAAATGATTATGTATAAACCATAAAGTAGTAGAAGTAGTGCTGGGAAATTTATATGAGGAGAATGCCCGTATGACAACACATTTCTTTGCGAGGTTAACAGGCAAGAGGGAAATACCTCCTGTAAATACAGAAGCTTTTGGCGTAGCAGAGTTTATATTTAGTGGTGATTTAAAGAAATTACAATATCGGGTCATATTGAAAAACATCGAAAAAGTTACATCATGCCAAATTCATTTAGGGAAAGCGGATCAAATTGGCCCAGTTGTTTTAAGTTTATTTGGTCCGTTAAAGCAAGGGATTAGTGTAAATGAAGGAGTCGTTACTGGTGTAGCTAATGTGGAAGATTTTGAAGGGCCGTTACAGGGGAGAGCATTTGATAGCTTACTGCAAGAAATCGTGCAGGCGAATGTATATGTAAATGTTTATACGAAGTCCAATAAGAAGGGCGAAATCAGGGGAAGAATCAGGAAAGTAAAGAAGTAGAAAAAAGGCTGTCCATATTTTGGAACAGCCTTTTCTGGTATAAGGTGCAAATTTTAGCGATTATTGTCGGTAAATCGATATATATTGAAAATCGCTGATATAATCCAAGTTACAGTCGATATACTAAAGAACTGCCTCGATTAATTTTTTGCAGGCTGATTTTTAATGAAGAAGTCCATAACATAAAACACTTCGTCATCAGGTATTTGTATTTCAAATGTATTTTCAATTGGCTGTAACGCTTTTTTCACTTTCATATACATCCAGTATTCATCTTGTCTGCGTTTCTCTTTATCTGGATGAGGGAGAAGGCTTTCTCCTTTTTGAAGACGGTCAACCATACAGCTCATATGAAGAATAACACCCATTAAACTGTCAGGAGTTAGCTGTAAGGAAATTAATTTTTGAATTGTATTTAATGCGTAACGAATTGTTTTAATAAGTAGTGCTCCGTCGTTACGCTGCATTTGTTGTTCAAGAATATCGGCCATCTTTGCATATGTTTCTTCATAGGTAATTAATTCTTGAATTGGCTGAATCGCCGTGTAGTTTACAATGTCTTGGAAATGATACGTTAAGCATGGTACCTGCACATCGAAATTCGTGACGATACAAATAATATTCCGCTCTTTTTTTATGTTCTCAATCATTTTTGTTAAATCTTTTTCATGGACGATACTAATCGGAATAATTTCAATTAAGTCTTTGTCAAATCGCAAATAGTTTTCCAACATTTTTTGGATAGCTAAAGCACTGCCTTCCCCAGTTAAACAAGCTGTTAAAATAACAGATTTCATTGGAGATAGTGGCTTTTTCTTTTCTTCTTGTACGTTTAAGTAAAAAGGTGTTAAGTTCTTCACCGTTTCATATAATGCATCTAACGAGTAGCCAAGCTGAGCTTTTCGAGCTGCTTCTAGTGCATGTGGAGTGCTTGTCATGGAAAGAACACGCACCGGAATTTTGAACTCAGTTTCTAATATATCACCGATATAAGCGAGTGATCCCATATCAACGAGTAAGAGGAGCCCGTTTACATTTTGAAGTGTTTTCATATACACTTTCACACGTTCTAAGAAATCTTTCGGCGATTCATGTAACGGCATATCGATACCGGTTACTTCATCAATGCCGAGCAGTTCGTTGGCGACGTTTGCCATTTCGGTTGCGATGCCGTTACCGTGCGCTAATATTAATACTTTTACTTCTGTTTGTGAGGCAGGAATTGGATCAACAACGAAGAACATTGTTAAAAAGCCGGCCTCATCGATAGGCATTGTTATTTGTAATTCATCCTCCAGTAGTTGAATGCATTGCATAGCTACAGAGAACGCTTCTTTATATTTCGTACGAATTTGATTTAATTGTGGGTGATGAATTTGTTTTCCAGCTTGTAAACGTTGTAGAGTTGTCTGTACATGTAAACTTAAAGCGAGAAATACTTTTTCATCAAACGTCTTAGATAAATGCTTTTCAGCAAGTTCTGCAATTCTTTCACAAACGGAAACGATATTACGATCCACAATTTTAAAAACATTTTCATGACTTGTCTTTTTTGACATTTGGTTAAAATATTGTACGAAAAAGCTTTGAATATCATTTTCGATTAGTAATTCTAATTCATCTTCTTCAATACCGCGAGCTTGAAGTTCTTCATATTTATAATCAATATAATCGTAAATAGAAGACTGTTTTTCATTTTCTATTTTATGGTTACTCCAACCTTCATCACCTGTAAATACAAATGTTTCATTCGGTATTTGGTATAGGTGACGGCTCTTTCTTTCAATGAATAGCCCTTCTTTCATATACCAAGGTAAATCTGTACTTGAAACATAGACAGAATCACGTTTCTTTGTCACGAAGTCAGAATAGGCTTTCGCACAGGCAATTTGTACATCCGTTTTTAATTGACCAATGTTATTGGGACAATTGTAAAAGACGAAAGCTCGCATTGCATTCGGACTAACGTGAATTTCTTTTCGCAGGCGGATTGCTTCATTTGTGAAAAATAGTTGTAGTAAAGCAAAGCGTTCTTTATGCGTACGCTCACGAAGTGGTGGCAGCGTGACAGTCATTGGTATACGTCTTGTAAATGTTTTTAATAAAAATGAATTTGGTTCTTCTGTTGTTGCAGTAATGATTAATACTTGTGCTTTACGTTCGTTTTCTGTTTCTCCAAGGCGGCGGTATACACCGCGGTCAATAAAGGTGAAAAGCATTTCTTGTCCCTCTGGAGGAAGACGATGTACTTCGTCTAAGAAAAGGATCCCTTCATGTGCTTTTTCAATTAACCCTTTTTGATCACTTGCCCCTGTATAAGCTCCTTTTTTGATTCCAAATAACTGCCCGAGTAGTAGCTGTGGATTATTTGCGTAATCAGCACAGTTAAAGACGATAAATGGTGCATTTTTAGGAAGCTGTTCGACTTCAATTGCATATTCGTGCATTAAAGAAGCGAACATAGATTTTCCGACTCCTGTTTCTCCGAGCAGTAAAGTATGCATACCGTTTGGAGGATAGAGAATAGAAGCTTTCGCTTTTTCAATTGCGATTTTAAGGCTCGTATTTTCAATTGCAAATGTATCTAATGAAGTCACTTCTTTTGAATGCGTTTCCAACGAAGCGTTCGTTTCTATATAAAAACGAACAGGACGCGTATTTGTTTTTAATAAACGTTTATTTTTTACAAGTTTGTTTAAGTCGCTACTTACATTGGCGCGATCTAATTGCAGAATGGTAGCGAGTTCTAATGCGGTTACACCTTTTGTATAATTGCCTTTTTGTATTGCGTTAAAAATGAGATCTATTCGTTTCATTTCTATTCACCTCGAAACTTCATCACTATTTAAAATTTTACACAAAAATGGGAAGGGTGGGAAGAGAAAAATAAAACAGCTTTAGCATATAGGCGCTAAAGCTGTTACAATCTTGTGTCTTTCCAAAAGTTCACTTCGAGATGAGAAGATGGATTATAGGGAAGAAGTTTGTATCCTTGTGACTGTAAATAATCAATTACCTTTGGAAGTATTTGTACAGTTACACTCGAATCATGCATTAAAATCACTTCGACTTGTTCATCGCTCTGATTACGTACTCTTTCTAGTATGGCAGAAGGATTGTCATAACTTTTCCAGTCATATGTATCGATTGTCCAATCCCACATTTTATACTGGGCTGATACAAGTGCATCACGGTAATTCTTTTTTAAGTAAGGCATGCTACCATACGGGACGCGAACGAGATGTGAATTTAATTTTGTAACTTGCTGAACGATGCTTTGTGTTTGTTCCATCTCTGTAATTAAAGCAGATGGATCACCAGTGTAAAGGCGTTTTACATCGTGTGACATACTGTGAAGTCCGATATAATGTCCGTCTTTAATCAATCGTTGCATTGTCTTTTTATAATGTGGCACTTTTCCACCAATAACAAAGAAAGTTGCTTTTCCGTTCTTTTCTTTTAAGATGTTTAAAATTTGCGTAGTATATTTGTTTGGTCCGTCATCAAATGTTAAGTACGCGATTTTTTTGGTAGAAGAGGTAGTTTCGGTATTTGGATGATGTTCAGCAGGGGTAATGGTAGTCGCTCCTGCATGAGATGACGCGTACATAGTAATTGTTAAAAATAAAATAATGGATTGAAATACTCGCTTGATCATAACATTCACCCTCAGTTTGACAATCAAGATGTAAAGAAGAAAATATAATCCTTTTCTTATTATGTATATCTTTCTCCAATAGTGGGACTCTCAAACAAACTATATTTTGGAAATATGAAATGAGGAGTAAAAAAATAGCATCCTCTTATAAGAAAGAGGATGCTATTTGAATATTTCATAATAGTAAAGGCTATACTACAATTAGTCTTCGCGTTTTTTCACTTTTTTATAAAAGGAAATAATTGGTTTGTAACGTTCATGTACAAGCCCGATTACTTCAGCAATAATCTCTGTAAAGAAGATTAAAACGAAAAGAAGAATAATGGATAACCATAATGTCGCACTAGAGAAAATGATTGCATTTACACTAAAGAAAATACCGAATGCGTATATAATTAGTACCGTTTTACGATGAGAGAAGCCCATTGCAAGTAGACGGTGATGTAAATGCGATTTATCTGGTGCTGAAATAGGTTTTTTATTTACGATACGGCGGATAATTGCAAATGTCGTATCAAATACAGGTACGCCTAAAATGATAACTGGAACGATAAAGCTGAATAACGTTACACTTTTGTATAATCCAAGTAACGATATAACAGAAATACAGTATCCTAAAAATAGTGCGCCTGTATCTCCCATGAAGATCTTTGCTGGATGGAAGTTGTAGAATAAAAATCCAATTGTACTTGCTAATGTAATTAATGCTAGTGGTAAGATAATAGCAGCTCCAGTGCCCCATGGGCTAGTGAAGGCCATATATGCTAGCGTTGCAAGTACGATAGATGAAATACCAGCAGATAATCCATCTAAGCCATCAATTAAGTTGATTGCATTTGTAATACCTACAATCCAAAATACTGTAATCGGATAAGCAAGCCATCCAAGTTCAGTATCCCCGAGGATTGGGATGTATAATACTTGCACTAGTAATCCACTTTTTACAATCATAATGGCAACTAGTAGTTGTCCACCGAATTTTACCTTCGCAGATAACTCGTACATATCATCTAAAATACCGATGATTACAATGATAATCGCACCTAGCGTTATCGATAACATTCTTTGTTCGTATAAGCCGCCGACAACAAATCCTACAGCTACACCAATAAATATCGCTAACCCGCCAAGACGAGGCATGATCTTTTGGTGTACTTTACGAGCGTTTGGCTTATCTGTCGCTCCTATTTTAAAAGCTAACTTAATAACTAAAGGAGTAACGACGAGTACAGTGATGAAAGATGCCAAAATGGCATAAATCACTTGTGAGTCCATGAATACCCCACCCTTTTATAGTCTAACGTAATTTTTTTTAATGTATTTATCTGAAAATTATGATGTTTATTTACAGGCTCATAACATATGGTATCACAAAAAGATTAGAATTCAATCTTTTTTTCTTTGTATGGTAAATGGGAGCAGATAGAATATATGACAATTGTATACAGAATGTTGAATCGTTTGAGAAGTTTAATCGTATCGGAATTTAGAATATGACATTTTTTCTTTTTCTTTGATGATGAATACTTTTATTTCAATATTATAAGTGTTACACGTAGAGATGAGTAAGTTCCGTGTTAAAATGTGGGAATTTATCTTGCGTGTACGGGTAGTAATGCTCGAGCCCTTAAAATTTAGTTGGAGGAAAGAAATTAGGTGGGAGTATTCATTCCTGTAAAATCCAAATTGGTTTAACAAATAATTAATGAAGGTTGTTTAATTTTACAAAAACTTAAAAAAGAATGAAAAAAGGAATTCATATAATAAAGAGGTAAAAGAGTTTTCTCATTTTTAATGTGAGAGGGGGAAGCACAGGGGAAATTCTATGTATTCGTATATTTTCTATTGTATATTCCTGTGCGAAAAGGAAATGAAAATTACGATAATAGGTACCGGATACGTTGGATTGATTACAGGAGTAGGCTTGGCAATGTTAGGCCATTCGGTTACATGTTTTGATATAAATGATGAGAAAATTGAACGGATAAAACAAGGGGATCTGCCTATTTATGAAGCTGGCTTATATGAACTAATGAATGATGCATGTGAGAATAATCGTTTAACTTTTACAACGAGTAGAGTAAAAGCATTTAACGATGCGGAATTTATATTTATTGCAGTTGGGACACCATCTTTATTAGATGGGACAGCGGATTTAACATATATTCGAAATGCTTGTGATGATATCGGAACATATGCGACGAATGACATTATTGTCGTGACAAAAAGTACGGTCCCTGTAGGAACAAATGATGTTATGAGGGGCTGGATTGAGGAGAGATTACAAAATAGATATGAATTACATATCGTATCGAATCCAGAATTTTTACGGGAAGGTTCAGGAATTTACGATTTTTTTCAAGGAGATCGTATTGTAATTGGAGCAGATAACGAGGAAGCGGCACGAAAAGTTGAGAATTTATATAGTGAATTACATTTGAAAACGTATGTTACAGATATAAAAAGTGCAGAGATGATTAAATATGCATCGAATGCTTTTTTGGCGACAAAAATTAGTTTTATCAATGAAATTTCAAATATATGTGAGAAAGTAGGAGCTAATGTATTAGACGTTTCACAAGGGATGGGAATGGATAAGCGAATTGGTGCGTCTTTTTTAAATGCTGGCATTGGCTATGGGGGATCGTGTTTTCCGAAAGATACGAAAGCCCTTGTGCAAATTGCAGGAAATGTGGCGCATGATTTTCGTTTGTTAAAAGCCGTCATTGAAGTAAATAATAAACAACAGTTGTTATTGATTGAGAAAGCGAAGAAAGTAATAAATATGAATAAGAAGCGGATTGCCGTGCTAGGGGCGGCATTTAAACCAAATACGGATGATATAAGAGACGCACCGTCCCTTATTATGATACAAGAACTATTAAATATAGGGGCGGATGTAGTTCTATATGATCCGAAGGCGATTCACAATATGAAAAATATCTTTGGGGGGACTATACAATATAGTGAATGTATAGATGAATCGATTAGAGGAGCGAGTGCGGCTTTTATCATAACGGAATGGGAAGCAATTAGAGCCTATCCGTTAGAAAAGTACGCACAGCTCATGAGAGAACCTATTTTATTCGATGGAAGAAATTGTTATACTAATGAGGATGTTGAGAAACAAGGAATAGATTATTATTCTGTTGGAAGAAAAAGTATTTGTAAGAGGGATTTTTCCGTTAGTCGTTAAAAAGGTATGTATTCATGTATATTCTTATATGTCATAATAGAATTTGTAACTAGTGAAAGAAAAGAGGCAATGAAATGACTGAACGTTTAAAAGTAATGACAATTTTCGGGACACGTCCAGAAGCAATTAAAATGGCACCTCTTGTATTAGAGTTGCAAAAACATCCAGAGAAAATTGAATCGATTGTGACTGTAACAGCGCAACATCGTCAAATGTTAGACCAAGTATTAAGCATCTTTGGAATTACGCCAGATTTCGATTTGAATATTATGAAGGATCGCCAAACTTTAATTGATATTACAACACGTGGTTTAGAAGGTTTGGATAAAGTAATGAAAGAAGCAAAGCCGGATATTGTACTTGTACATGGTGATACAACGACAACATTTATTGCAAGTTTAGCTGCTTTCTATAATCAAATTCCAGTAGGGCATGTTGAAGCAGGACTTCGTACATGGGATAAATATTCTCCATACCCAGAAGAGATGAACCGCCAATTAACAGGCGTAATGGCAGACCTTCACTTCTCACCTACAGCGAAATCAGCGACGAACTTACAGAAAGAAAATAAAGATGAGTCACGCATTTTCATCACTGGAAATACAGCGATTGACGCACTAAAAACGACTGTAAAAGAAACATACAGTCATCCTGTATTAGAGAAACTTGGAAATGATCGTCTTGTACTTATGACAGCTCACCGTCGTGAGAACTTAGGAGAGCCAATGCGTAACATGTTCCGTGCGATTAAACGTCTTGTTGATAAGCATGAAGACGTACAAGTTGTGTATCCTGTTCATATGAACCCTGTTGTTCGTGAAACTGCAAATGATATTTTAGGCGATCATGGCCGCATTCATTTAATTGAGCCGCTAGATGTAATTGATTTCCACAATGTTGCAGCTCGTTCATACTTAATGTTAACTGACTCTGGTGGAGTGCAAGAGGAAGCACCATCACTTGGTGTACCAGTTCTTGTTCTTCGTGATACAACAGAGCGCCCAGAAGGTATTGAAGCAGGTACATTGAAATTAGCAGGAACAGACGAAGAGACAATCTTTAGTCTTGCTGATGAATTGTTATCAGATAAAGAAGCTCATGATAAGATGTCGAAAGCATCTAACCCATACGGTGATGGTCGTGCATCAGAGCGCATTGTAGAAGCAATTTTACAACACTTTAATAAGTAAATAAAAAAGAGCCAAATCATATGCGATTTGGCTCTTTTGTTATTGCTGATTTCTCATAATCCACTCTGCATGAGCATTTGTGGAAGGAGGAGGCTCAGTTGGTGTTTTATTTTGATTTTGGTTCGTTTCTTTCTTTGCTTTTTCGCTAGAGTTAGAATTTGATTCCGTTTTTGTTGTTGGATTTTCTTGAGTGTTTGCTGTTTCTCCTAATTCTTTTTTAATTTCGTTACGTACTGCCTCAACACCGTTTGGATCCGGAAGGAAGTAGTAAATACCACCTATTTTTTTGTCTTCTCCTTCAAGTTTGAACGTTTGCATTGTAGAAGGATCAAATCCAGAAAGTTTATTGTAAAGAGCAAGGCCGTCTGAAATAGGAATGTCAGTTTTTATAAATTTTCCAACGACTGCCGTTAAATCTTTAATTTTAAATACGGTAGAGGTGGAATTTAGTTTTTGAGCAACAGCAGCTAGTAGTTGTCTTTGTCTAGCAGCACGACCATAATCGCCATTTGGATCTTGCTTTCGCATACGAACGTAAGCGAGTGCTTCTTCACCATTTAATTCTTGTTGCCCTTGCTTAAATTCGATTTTTTTGTAGTAATCTACGTCAGAACGCTCCCAGAAATCGAAGGGAACATCTACGGTAACACCGCCAACAGCATCAACAATACCTTTAAAGCCTTGGAAATCAATTTTAAGATAATGGTCTACAGGCACTTTTAGAAAACCTTCGACCGTTTTGATTGCCATTTCTTCTCCGCCATAAGCGTGCGCAGCGTTAATTTTGTCCTCTTTATTCTTTCCGACAATTGGGACGCGACTATCACGAGGGATACTCATAAGCGAAATCTTCTTTGTCTTCGGATTGACTGTTGCAAACATTAATGAATCTGTACGACCGTTTTGACCGTCTGTCGCATAATCCTCTATACCCATAATAAGGATTGTAAAAGGTTCTTTTGTAATTTCTACATCTTCGGTTCTCAAATCCGATTTTTCACGAGTAAAACCACTATACATCCCCATAAGAGAAGAGTAAGAATTTAATACATAAAGTCCTACACTACCAAATAAAAATAAGAAAATAAGGAAGATGAAAAACTTTCTTCTTCGTTTCTTTTTTATTCTGCTATTTTGGAGATGATAATAACGTTCTTCCATATATAATCTCCTTAGTTCATTTGTAGGGAAGTAATTCACTACATTAATCTTTAAAGGTGATAATATAGTTATTCTTAGATAACATCTTGTTCTAAGTACAACATATCTCCCTCTGTAATTGTACATTTCCCATTTGTTAATTCAATCATCCAATCTGTGAATGGTTGTTTTCCATCTTCTTCTACATACGTATCAAATGTGACATTTTCGAGATAATGTATATCTTTAATGGCATATTTTGAATTGCGTAATTCATTTTCAATTTTACCAAGTAATGTGTAATCAATTTCGGTCTGCATAACACGCATAAGTTTTCGCTCAACAACACCGACATGATTAATACCTTCGCTTGTACATTTTCCGTATGCGCGAATTAACCCACCTGCACCAAGTTTGATGCCACCAAAGTAGCGGGTAACGACAACGACGGTATCTTTTAAACCGCGTTTTTTTAGTACCTCTAACATAGGTACACCAGCTGTACCACTAGGTTCGCCATCATCATTTGCTTTTTGGATTTGATCTTGTTCGCCAATTAAATAAGCGGAACAATTATGTGTCGCATTCCAGTTTTGTTTTTTTATTTTTTGTATAAATTCTTGAGCTTCTTCTTCGGTTGTAGCTCGGCTAATGTAACAGATAAATCTTGATTTCTGAATGACAATTTCGTGCTCACCGTAGTCTTTAATTGTTAAATATTGTAATAACACTCGAATACGCCCCTATCTACCAAAGTGACTAGTACTTTACATTTTAAAAGCGAGCGTTTTTATATTCAAACATTTTTTATAAATAAGTTAAAATTTTTGGTGAGTATTTCACCTTTTTGTTGTAATTTGTCAAAATGGTGAGTATAATTTCAAGCCGGTATTTTCATGTATGGATGCACCATTTTTAGTTTTCGTGTAAAATTAGGAAATAAAAACTTTTTTATAAGGCAGGTACGAAAATGAAAACAGCTATTGTTACTGATAGTACAGCATATATACCGAAGCATATTCGTGATGAACTCAATATATATATGATTCCATTAAACGTTGTGTTTGGAACGGAATCTTATCAAGAAGAAGCTGAAATTTCAGCAGATGATTTTTATGTAAAAGTACGTGAGCAAGAAGAACTTCCGAAAACTTCTCAACCAGCAATCGGAAAGTTTGTTGAGCTATATGAAGAATTATCTAAGGATTATGATGCGGTTATTAGCATCCATCTTTCAAGTGGAATTAGTGGTACATATCAAACTTCAACGACAGCTGGACAGATGGTAGAGGGTATTGATGTATATACATACGACTCTGAAATTAGTTGTGAAGTACAAGGATTCTATGTGCGTGAGGGTGCAAGGCTAGCAAGCGAAGGAAAGGATCCGAAAGAGATTATCGCCCGTTTTGACGAAATGAAACAAACGATGGACGCTTATTTTGTAGTAGATGATTTACACCATTTACAACGTGGAGGACGATTAAATAGTGCCCAAGCTTTCATCGGTAGTTTGTTACAAGTGAAGCCCGTTTTATATTTTAGAGATAAAATCATTATTCCGTTTGAAAAGATTCGTACGCGTAAAAAAGCGTTAAAACGTATCGTTGAAATTTTTGATGAGCAGGCAAGTAAAGGTGTACCTATGGAAGCTGTTATCATTCATGCACAACGTGAAGAGGAAGCGAATGAATGGAAGGCTGAATTAGAAGCAAAATATCCTCATGTCACAATCCGTACAGGTTATTTTGGTGCTGTAATTGGTACGCATTTAGGTGAAGGTGCATTAGGTCTTGGATGGTATACGAAGTAATAAAGATATAAAAAGCTCTCTTTTTGAAGAGGGTTTTTTTACGGGTATTTTACGTGTGGTTGACAAGTTAATATTTGGAAATGGTAAAATGTACGTAAAATAAAATAACGAGGAAAGTTTTATAACTTACTTTTTACAAGAAACTATATTATAATAGAGGAGAGGTGAAACATATGGAGCATAATTCTTGTTTATGTCCAAAGTTTGAGTCAGCTTTTACTTTGCTTAGTAAGAAATGGACTGGCTTAATTATTAAATCTTTGCTTGAAGAGTCAAAACGTTTTAGAGAAATCGCAGATATTATACCGAATATGAGCGATCGTATGTTGTCAGAGCGTTTAAAGGAATTGGAAAGCGAAGGCATTGTAGTTCGTAATGTTTATCCAGAAGTACCAGTTCGAATCGAGTACGGCTTAACTGATAAAGGGAAAGCATTAGAAAGTGTTATGGATGAAGTCCAAAATTGGGCTGAGAAATGGATGAAATAACGTTTTGATTTCATTCGTATTAGTATATTTAATAAAACGTAAGGGAAACCTTGCGTTTTTTTCTTTGCTTATAAAAAGTATTTAAAATTCTACACATACATACAAAAATATGCATATTTTGCGATAGTGTTACATATAATATTACATTTGTTTTACAAAAGCGTAACATTAGCAAAAAAAATCCCGAATTATGGTATAAATTTTATAGGTTATATACGGAAAAAGAAAAAAGAAAGCGGTGTAAAAAATAAAATGAAAAAGCTAAAAATGGCATCTTGCGCATTAGTTGCAGGGTTAATGTTTTCAGGGCTAACACCAAATGTATTTGCAGAAGATAAAATTGCTGACGTGAAATCACAAATTAACACACAAAATGATACTTTACATAAACAACAACAAGAACGTGACGAATTACAAAAACAAATGAATGACTTAAATAAAACAATTCAAGGTTTGGATAAGTCTGTTCAAGAGAATGCTTCAAAACTTGATGAAACAATGAAAAAAGTTGCTGATACGGAGCAATTAATCGAAAAGAAAAATAAAGATATTGCAGAACTACAAACGAAAATTGCAAAACGTGAAGAGTTATTAAGAAAACGTTTAGTTGCACTTCAAGAACAACCAAACACAAATGTTGTAACAGAAGTTCTTGTAAACTCTAAAAATGTTGCAGATTTAGTTGATCGTTTAACTTCTGTTTCTAAAATTCTTGAGTCTGACGAAGATATCATGAAAACACAACAAGAAGATCAAGCGAACGTGAAAAAAGATGTTGAAACGGTAAAAACAAAGCAAAAAGAATTAAAAGAAGCACAAGCTCAAATTGAAACTGCTAAGAAAGAACTTGACGCTGAAAAAGAGAAGAAAGCAGCGGCAGTAAACGATTTAAGCGGTAAAATGGATACAGTTGTAACTTCTATGACAAGTACGGAAGATCAATTGAAAGATCTTGAGAAGCAAGCGTTACAATTACAACGTATTGCTGAACAAGAAGCGCAAGAAAAAGCTGCGCAAGAAGCTGCTGCTCAAAAGCAAGCAGAGCAAGCGGCTAAAGCTGCGCAAGCTCAGCCAGTACAAGCACCAGCAGAGCAAGCTGCACCAGCAAACAACGGTGGACAACCTCAAAAAGAAGAGCCTAAAAAGGAAGAACCTAAAAAAGAGGCACCTAAGCAAGAAACGAAAAAACCAGAGCAAAACCCAGCTCCAGCACCAACTCCGGATACTGGCGTAATTGCTAAAGCACGAAACTACTTAGGCTTACCATATGTTTGGGGAAGTGCATCTCCATCAAACGGTGGTTTTGACTGTAGTGGATTCATTTCTTACATCTATGGTGTAGGACGTCAAGACGTTGCAGGTTACTGGAATTCAGTTTCTAAAGTAAGTAGCCCACAACCTGGAGATTTAGTATTCTTCCAAGGTACTTATAAACCAGGTCCATCTCACATCGGTATTTACGTTGGCAATGGCCAAATGATTCATGCTGGTGACAAAGGGATTGCTTACGCTAGCTTAAGCAGTAGCTACAACCAAAAACATTTCTTAGGATACGGTCGATTCTAGGATTTATAAACGAATAAAACATGTGTATAAAGTCGATAGCTTACTATTTTATAAGTAGGTTATCGGCTTTTTTGCGTTTTTACGAGATTATAAGAAAGGTTTATAGTAATGCTGGAGGTGGTTGCTAATGCTTGCTGGAAAGCAATTACTATTAGAAGAACTCTCTTCAGATTTACGGAGAGAGTTAAGTGATATGGAAAAGAAGGGAGAGGTCGTATGTGTACAAGGTGTAATGAAGAATGCTTCTAAATATACATGTCAGCGCTGCGGAAATATAGAGCAACGACTCTTTGCATCATTTTTATGTAAAAGGTGCTGGGAGGTATGTACGTATTGCCGGAAGTGTATAACGATGGGGAGAGTTAGTGAATGTGCTGTACTCGTTCGCGGAATTTATGAAAGAAACGGAGAAAGGGGGGCAAATCCGTTACAGTGGAATGGGACTTTATCTATTGGTCAGGAGTTGGCGGCGAAAGGTGTTATAGAAGCTATTAAGCAGAAAGAATCTTTTTTTATTTGGGCTGTATGCGGCGCTGGGAAAACAGAAATGTTATTTTACGGTATTGCAGAGGCGCTTCAAAAAGGAGAAAGGGTTTGTATTGCAACGCCAAGAACAGACGTTGTACTGGAATTAGCACCGAGATTACAAGAAGTGTTCCCTAGTATAAATGTAGCTGCTTTATACGGAGGGAGTGTAGATCGTGAAAAAGATGCAGCGTTAGTCGTTGCAACGACTCATCAACTGTTACGTTACTATAGAGCATTTCATGTCATGATCGTAGATGAGATTGATGCCTTCCCCTATCATGCGGATCAAATGTTACAGTATGCAGTGCAACAAGCGATGAAAGAGAAAGCGGCGCGTATTTATTTAACAGCAACTCCCGATGAAAAGTGGAAGCATAATTTCAGAAAGGGGAAACAAAAAGGGATCATTGTTTCAGGACGATACCATCGTCATCCGTTACCAGTTCCTCTATTTAGCTGGTGCGGGAATTGGAAGAAAAGCCTTCATCATAAAAAAATTCCTCGAGTGTTACTACAATGGTTGAAAATGTACTTCAACAAAAAGTATCCTATTTTTTTATTTGTTCCTCATGTGCGATATATAGAAGAAATAAGTCTGTTATTGAAAGGGTTGGATAATAGAATCGATGGTGTACATGCAGAAGATTCGATGAGAAAAGAAAAAGTAGCAGCGTTCAGAAAGGGAGAAATTCCGTTATTAGTTACAACGACAATTTTAGAAAGAGGGGTAACTGTGAAGAACTTACAAGTGGCGGTGCTAGGGGCAGAAGAAGAAATTTTTTCAGAGAGTGCGCTCGTACAAATTGCAGGCCGAGCGGGTCGTAGTTTTGAAGAGCCATATGGCGAGGTTATGTATTTTCATTACGGTAAGACAGAGTCGATGGTACGGGCGAAAAAACATATTCAAAGTATGAACAAAAATGCGAAGGAACAAGGAATGATCGACTAATGCATTGTTTACTTTGTGATGAGTATATGTTGGAAACAGTTAGTTGGTACACCTTCTTTGTAAAGTCCCATAAAAAATATGTATGTAATAGATGTGAGCGGAAACTTTCCTATATTATAGGGAAGATTTGCATAGAGTGTGGGCGACCTTTAGAGGACTTGCCTTCCGTATATAAAGAAAATGATATTTGTGTGGATTGCGTAAAGTGGATAAATGAGGAGAAGTATCGTCCTTTTAGAAATCGTTCTTTGCACGTGTACGATGATGAGATGAAAGAAATAGTAGCACAGTTTAAGTTTCGGGGAGATGCGGAGTTAGTTCATATTTTTCATCGATCCTTTCGGGAACTATTTCAAAAGTATTTTACGGACGTTTCAATTGTTATTGCTGTTCCACTTAGTAGGGAACGGAAATATGAACGTGGTTTTAATCAAGCAGAGTTATTAGCAGCTTGTTTACCTGTCAAAAATTCTTATCCATCATTAAGAAGAAGAGAAACAGAAAAGCAAAGTAAGAAGACACGTAAAGAAAGGCTTTCGGGAAGTAATCCTTTTTATTTTCAGGGAGAAGAGATGTTTCATGGTCAACACATTTTACTCGTGGATGATGTATATACGACAGGAATTACAGTGAGACAAATTGGAAGTCTTTTATACGATAGAGGAGCTAGAGAAGTTTCTAGTTTGACGCTCTGTAGAAGTTGATCTGTAACTGTCGAAAGAGATAATAAAAAGACGATAAGTCTTCTTTGACTTCGTAAGTTGTCATTCGTTATAGTGAAATTATGGGGCAAGAGCCCTGATTTTTAGAGTGAAGGGAATGGAATGAACATGCAAGGAAGAGTAAAATGGTTCAATGCAGAAAAGGGATTTGGGTTTATTGAGCGTGAAGACGGTGATGATGTGTTTGTTCATTTTTCTGCGATTCAACAAGATGGATATAAGTCATTAGAAGAAGGACAACAAGTTGAGTTTGACATTGTAGATGGCGCACGTGGACCGCAAGCAGCTAATGTTGTAAAACTGTAGGAATGTTGTTTTTGGGGAGAGAAAGCTGCGTTTGTGGCAACGTTATATATATGTAGTAGAACCTCTTGTTTGTTGCAAGGGGTTTTTGTTATGAATTAAGTTGTCAAAAAGTTGTTTCTTTTCTGTAACGAATTGTCCACAGTTATATTCGTTATTCACGATGTTAATAGGATAAAATAAAGATAGAAACGATGCATCTTTTCATTTCAACAAAAAACGATAAAAAAATCGCAATTCCACTAATTTTTTTAAAAAAGTTAGAAGGAGTTTTTAAGCCAGTGTCGAAATTATAGTACATAGGCTTGAAAGGAGGAATTCATCTATGAAATTCAACATTCGTGGTGAAAATATTGAAGTAACTCCAGCATTAAAGGAATATGTAGAGAAAAAACTAGGTAAGTTAGAGCGTTATTTTGATACATTCCCAGAGATTAAAGTTAATTTAAAAGTATACTCTGACAAGCAACGTGTCGAGGTAACAATTCCATTTACTGATTTATTACTTCGTGCAGAAGAAACTAATAGCGATATGTACGCTGCTATCGATTTAGTAGTTGATAAACTTGAGCGACAAATTCGTAAACATAAAACAAAAGTAAATCGTAAGTTACGTGAGAAAGGTTCTATGAAAACGAACTTTATCCTTCCAGAAGCAGTAGCTGTTCTGGATGAGGTAGAAGAGGATGAACTTGAACTTGTACGTACAAAACGATTCGATTTAAAACCGATGGACGTTGAAGAAGCAATTCTACAAATGGATATGCTAGGACATAATTTCTTCGTCTTCACAAATGCTGATACAAATGAAACTAACGTTGTATATGGCCGTAAAGATGGGAAATATGGTTTAATCGAAACTAAATAATAATTCAAAAGCGCAGCCGAAATGGCCGCGCTTTTTTTGCTGAAAATAGATTTTTACAAAAAGTTTTCTTAATTTAGAACGAGACATTCGGCCGATTGTTGTCATAGTTATAAGACAAGTGTTACAATTATCATTAGGTATATACATTTTAGTTTTTTTAATTAGGAGAAAAATTGGCATAACATACATTTGATTTTTATAACGACTGATTGTAATAGAGAAAAAGAAAAAACAATCGGAAGTTTTATTTTAATAAAAAGAGGAGCGTATTTCCTATGATCGGTATTTTAAAAAAGGTGTTTGATGTAAATCAACGCCAAATTAAACGTATGCAGAAGACAGTTGAGCAAATTGATGCACTAGAGCCATCTATTAAGCCATTAACTGATGAACAATTAAAAGGGAAGACGCTTGAATTTAAAGAACGTCTAACAAAAGGTGAAACAGTAGATGATCTATTACCTGAAGCTTTTGCGGTTGTTCGTGAAGCTGCGACTCGTGTTCTTGGAATGCGTCCGTATGGCGTACAGTTAATGGGTGGTATTGCCTTACATGAAGGGAATATCTCTGAGATGAAAACGGGTGAAGGTAAAACGTTAACATCTACATTGCCTGTATATTTAAATGCTTTAACAGGAAAAGGTGTTCACGTTGTTACAGTCAACGAATACTTAGCACAACGTGATGCGAGCGAAATGGGACAACTTCATGAGTTCCTAGGCTTAACAGTAGGAATTAACTTAAACAGTATGTCACGCGAAGAAAAACAAGAGGCTTATGCTGCTGATATTACGTATAGCACAAATAATGAGCTTGGATTCGATTACTTACGTGACAACATGGTTTTATATAAAGAGCAGTGCGTTCAACGCCCACTTCACTTTGCTATTATCGATGAAGTCGATTCTATCTTAGTCGATGAAGCGCGTACGCCGCTTATTATTTCTGGACAAGCCCAAAAATCAACAGAGTTATATATGTTTGCAAATGCATTCGTTCGTACGTTAGAGAATGAAAAAGAATATTCATTTGATGTAAAAACGAAGAATGTAATGTTAACAGAAGATGGTATTACGAAAGCCGAGAAAGCTTTCCATATTGAAAACTTATTCGACTTAAAACATGTAGCGCTTCTTCACCATATTAATCAGGCACTTCGTGCGCACGTTGTTATGCACCGCGATACAGATTATGTTGTACAAGAAGGCGAAATCGTAATTGTAGACCAATTTACTGGTCGTCTTATGAAAGGTCGTCGTTATAGCGAAGGTTTACACCAAGCTATCGAGGCAAAAGAAGGCGTAGAAATTCAAAATGAAAGTATGACACTTGCGACAATTACATTCCAGAACTATTTCCGTATGTACGAAAAGTTGTCTGGTATGACTGGTACAGCGAAAACAGAGGAAGAGGAATTCCGTAACATTTACAATATGAACGTTATTGTAATTCCAACAAACAAACCGATTATTCGTGATGATCGTGCTGATTTAATCTTCAAATCAATGGAAGGTAAATTTAATGCTGTTGTTGAGGATATTGTAACTCGTCATAAACAAGGACAACCTGTTCTTGTCGGTACAGTTGCGATTGAAACGTCAGAACTTATTTCAAAAATGTTAACGCGTAAAGGCGTACGTCATAACATCTTAAATGCGAAAAACCATGCGCGTGAAGCAGATATCATTGCAGAAGCTGGTATGAAAGGTGCTGTAACAATCGCGACGAACATGGCGGGTCGTGGTACGGATATTAAGCTTGGAGACGATATTAAAAACATTGGTTTAGCAGTTATTGGTACAGAGCGTCACGAAAGTCGTCGTATTGATAATCAGTTACGTGGTCGTGCTGGTCGTCAAGGAGACCCTGGTGTTACGCAGTTCTACTTATCAATGGAAGATGAACTAATGCGCCGCTTCGGTTCTGACAATATGAAAGCAATGATGGATCGTCTTGGTATGGATGATTCTCAGCCAATCGAAAGTAAAATGGTTTCTCGTGCAGTAGAATCTGCGCAAAAACGTGTAGAAGGAAATAACTATGATGCACGTAAGCAGTTACTACAATACGATGATGTACTTCGTCAGCAACGTGAAGTTATTTACAAACAGCGTCAAGAGGTAATGGAGTCTGAGAACTTACGCGATATTATTGAAGGTATGATGAAATCTACAGTAGAGCGTGCGGTTGCACTTCATACACAAGAGGAAATTGAAGAAGATTGGAATATTAAAGGTCTTGTTGACTACTTAAATACAAACCTTCTGCAAGAAGGAGATGTAAAAGAAGAAGAATTACGTCGCCTTGCTCCAGAGGAAATGAGCGAGCCAATTATTGCGAAATTAATAGAGCGTTATAACGACAAAGAAAAGCTTATGCCAGAAGAGCAAATGCGTGAGTTCGAAAAAGTTGTTGTATTCCGTGTTGTAGATACGAAATGGACAGAGCATATTGATGCGATGGATCATCTTCGTGAAGGTATTCATTTACGTGCTTACGGTCAAATTGATCCACTTCGTGAGTATCAAATGGAAGGATTCGCAATGTTCGAATCCATGATTGCTTCTATTGAAGAAGAAATTTCTCGTTACATTATGAAAGCTGAAATTGAACAAAACTTAGAGCGTCAAGAAGTTGTTCAAGGTGAAGCTGTTCACCCATCTAGCGATGGCGAAGAAGTGAAGAAAAAGCCAGTTGTAAAAGGTGACCAAGTGGGCCGCAACGATGTATGTAAATGTGGTAGCGGTAAAAAATATAAAAACTGCTGTGGCATTGGGAAGTAATATAGGGCGTTAGCCTAGGCTACTTTGCAAACTTTTACATCAAAAATGTATAATTAAGAAGGATTAAACTCTCTCCGTCATAAGTGGAGAGAGTTTCCCTTGTTTTCATACGAAAGTAACAGCAATTACATAGAGGTGAAGGAAATGGAATTAGTAGAAATTAGACAGGAATTAGAGAAAATGGCTAAGAGATTAGCGGCTTTTAGGGGGTCTCTTTGACCTCTCTACTAAGGAGAAACAAATTGCAGAATTAGAAGAGAAAATGATGGGCGCAGGATTTTGGGATGACCAACAAGGCGCACAAGCTGTAATTAACGAAGCGAATGCACTGAAAGATATGGTTGGAAAGTTCCGTCAGTTAGATGAGACGTTCGAAAATTTAGAAATCACGCATGAGCTTTTAAAAGAAGAGTATGATGAAGATTTACATGAGGAGCTTGAATCAGAAGTAAAAGGCTTAATTCAAGAAATGAATGAGTATGAGCTGCAATTACTACTAAGCGACCCTTATGATAAAAATAACGCAATTTTAGAATTACACCCAGGTGCTGGTGGAACAGAGTCACAAGACTGGGGTTCTATGTTACTACGTATGTACACACGTTGGGCTGAAAAACGTGGATTTAAAGTAGAAACGGTTGATTATTTACCAGGTGATGAAGCTGGTATTAAGAGTGTTACTTTATTAATTAAAGGTCATAACGCTTACGGTTATTTAAAAGCAGAGAAAGGTGTACATCGTCTAGTGCGTATTTCACCATTCGATTCTTCAGGTCGCCGTCATACATCGTTCGTATCTTGTGAAGTTGTTCCTGAGTTCAATGATGAAGTTGAGATCGAAATACGTTCGGAAGACTTAAAAATTGATACGTACCGTGCAAGTGGTGCAGGTGGACAGCATATTAATACGACAGACTCAGCAGTTCGTATTACACATACACCAACAAACACAGTTGTAACATGTCAATCAGAGCGTTCACAAATTAAGAACCGTGAGCATGCGATGAAAATGTTAAAAGCAAAATTATATCAAAAGAAATTAGAAGAGCAACAAGCGGAGTTAGATGAAATTCGCGGTGAGCAAAAAGAAATTGGATGGGGTAGCCAAATTCGTTCTTACGTATTCCACCCATATTCTCTTGTGAAAGACCACCGTACAAATACAGAGGTTGGTAACGTACAAGCAGTTATGGATGGAGAAATTGATCCATTTATTGATGCTTACTTACGTTCTCGTATCTAATAAGCTAATTGAAAAAAGCCAACAAAATTGTTGGCGCATGTTGAGGATATAGAGGATATAAAGAGTATTATTTTATCTATATGGATGAACTACAGAGGAAGAGAAGTTGGAAACGACAACTTCTCTTTTTGATGGGATTATATGTAGCATACAATGTTGTATATTGTTTTGTAAAAAGTAGAGAATAGTAAAACAGAGCGGCAATAGAGTAAGACTTTATACAGAACTTTTTTAATTTCCCGTTCAAAAAGGATTCTTTATAGAAGTTTATAAGTTGTTCACAGAATTGAAACAACTTATAAAAGCTTTATATCATTAGGGTTCTCACGGTATTTTTGAAGAATATGAAATATACCTTAGTTTTTCTATATAAAGATAATGCTTATAATGAAAATGAGTGTGTTAGGAATGAAAAGAATATCAACAATGGGGAGCGATAGAAGTGAAAAAGAAATTGTTGGCTATTGTGCTAGGAACATCAGTCGTTTTTGCTTTAGGAGCATGTGGAAATAAAGAAGAGAGTAAGCCTTTGAAACAATCTGCAAGTACAGATAGCGCAGAGCAAATTTATCAAAAAAGTTGTATAGGCTGTCATGCGAAGGATTTATCAGGAGCAACTGGACCGGATTTACGAAAAGTAGGACAGAAATATGATGCGGCAGACATCGAAAAAATTATTGAAAAAGGTCGCGGCTCCATGTCACCAGGAATCATTCAAGGTGAGGATGCGAAAAAAGTAGCTGAGTGGTTAGCTGAACATAAATAAAGAGAGTAAAATAAACGAGTTGGTTATATAGCTAACTCGTTTTCCTTTTTGTGGAATGTAACATAACTGTAACAAAAATGTATCCGAATTGGAAACCGTTTGATGTTACAATGAGGTTTGTAGAATTTTGCTGAAATATATTACATAGAGTAGCATTGCTAATAAAAAGCATGAATGGAAGCTACCTTCAACAAGAGTAGTTAAGTGAGAATAAAGTTTTTATTTTTAGATGTACAGAAAAGTATTTCGAAAAAAATCATTAAGTATTGGGTGATAAATAATGATAAAAATGACGAATGTTTATAAGGAGTACCCGAATGGTATGAAAGCCATTGCTGGTCTCACAGTTAACATTAAACAAGGTGAGTTTGTATACGTAGTTGGACCGAGTGGAGCCGGGAAATCTACATTTATTAAAATGATGTATCGTGAAGAGAAGCCATCTACAGGATCTATTAATGTAAATGGTCTTACTATCGAGTCATTAGCAGAAAGAGACGTTCCATATTTCCGTCGTCAATTAGGCGTAATTTTCCAAGACTTTAAATTACTACCTAAATTAACGGTATATGAGAATGTTGCGTTTGCCTTAGAGGTAATTGAAGAAGAGCCAGATGCAATTCGTGAGCGTGTAACAGAAGTTTTAGGTCTTGTAGGTCTTGAAGATCGTGCAGACGCACTTCCAAGTGAACTTTCAGGCGGGGAGCAGCAACGTGTTGCAATTGCGAGAGCAATTGTTAATAGACCAAAGGTTGTAATTGCCGATGAGCCAACAGGTAACTTAGATATTGAAACAGCTCTTGATATTATGAAGATTTTCACGCGCATTAATGAGCGTGGTACAACGATTGTTATGGCGACACATAACGCAGATATCGTAAATACAATCCGTCATCGTGTAATCGCGATTGAAGGCGGAAAAATTGTTCGAGATGAGATTGAGGGAGGATACGGATATGAAGGCTAAGACCCTTAGTCGACATTTACGAGAAGGTGTAAAGAATCTATCACGTAACGGATGGATGACGTTTGCTTCTGTTAGTGCGGTAACAGTTACATTATTACTTGTAGGTGTCTTTTTAACAGCGATTATGAATATGAACCATTTTGCGACGAAAGTAGAGCAAGATGTAGAAATTCGTGTACACATTGATCCAGCAGCAAAAGAAGCTGATCAAAAGAAATTAGAAGATGATATGAGCAAGATTGCAAAAGTAGACTCTATTAAATATTCTTCTAAAGAAGACGAGTTAAAACGTTTAATTAAAAGCTTAGGTGATAGCGGAAAAACGTTTGAGTTATTTGAACAAGATAACCCACTTAAAAACGTATTCGTTGTAAAAGCAAAAGAACCAACAGATACAGCGACAATCGCGAAAAAGATTGAAAAAATGCAGTTTGTAAGTAATGTTCAGTACGGAAAAGGTCAAGTTGAACGATTATTTGATACTGTAAAAACAGGTCGTAACATCGGGATTGTGTTAATTGCGGGTCTTTTATTCACAGCGATGTTCTTAATTTCTAATACAATTAAAATTACAATTTATGCTCGTAGTACAGAAATCGAAATTATGAAACTTGTAGGTGCGACAAACTGGTTTATTCGTTGGCCGTTCTTATTAGAGGGATTATTCTTAGGAGTATTAGGATCAATTATTCCAATTGGCTTAATTCTAGTTACGTATAATTCACTACAAAGTGTGTTTAACGAGAAACTTGGCGGAACAATTTTCGAACTTCTACCATACAGCCCATTTGTATTCCAATTAGCTGGTTTACTAGTGTTAATCGGTGCTTTAATCGGTATGTGGGGAAGTGTAATGTCAATTCGTCGCTTCTTAAAAGTATAAAAAGTTGCAAACATAATTCGTACAAGCTTATCATATAGTAGAAATAGGTAAAGGCATCACACACTGTGTGATGCCTTTTGCTACACCACCTGTGTGTTTTGGAAAGGGGAATTCCGCATTGAAACGTAGAGTTGCAATTATTGGAATGGTTGTTGCATTTTTAATTGGTGCTGGCGGAATGTTTGCAGGTATGTCTTTATTTGGGGTTAACCCAGCAGAAGTAACGCAAACAATTTCGAGTGGAAACGCTAGCACTGCGCAAGGGAATTTGGCAAAAATTAATGAGGCGTATGCACTAATTGATTCACGTTATGTGGAAGACGTGAAAGATGAAAAATTAGTCGAAGGTGCAATACAAGGCATGTTGTCTACGCTGAAGGACCCTTATTCCACGTATATGGATAAAGAAACGGCTAAACAGTTTAGTGAATCACTGGATCCCGAGCTAGAGGGAATCGGGGCTGAGGTGAACAAAACGGACGGTAAGCTTATTATCGTGTCTCCAATTAAAGGCTCACCGGCAGAAAAGATTGGAATTAAACCGAATGACCAAATTTTATCTGTAGATGGAAATAGTGTGAAAGATTTATCCCGTGAAGAAGCGGTATTAAAGATTCGTGGTAAAAAAGGAACGACTGTTGCGATTGAAATTAAGCGCGCAGGAGTAGCTGATCCGATTGTATTTAAAATTAAGCGTGAAAAAATTCCGATTTTCACAGTGTTTAGTTCTGTGAAGCAAGAGAGCGGAAAAGATATCGGTTATATGCAAATCACTTCTTTTGCTGAAAATACGGCGAAAGAATTTAAGGATCAGTTAAAAGAGTTAGAGAAGAAAAATATAAAAGGCTTAGTTATTGATGTACGTGGTAATCCTGGTGGCTACTTAAATAGTGTAGAAGAGATACTAGGGGAAATTATGACGGATAAAAAGCCGATGCTACAAGTAGAGCAACGAAATGGTGAGAAGAAGAAATTCTCTACTGAACTGAAAGAGAGAAAGCCGTATCCAATTTCAGTATTAATTGATAACGGAAGTGCTTCTGCTTCAGAGATTTTAGCGGGTGCGCTAAAAGAGGGAGAAGGATACGATTTAGTTGGTGAAAAAACGTTTGGTAAAGGTACTGTTCAGCAAGCCGTTCCATTTAAAGATGGTAGCAACATTAAATTAACGATGTTTAAATGGTTAACACCGGATGGAAACTGGATTCATAAAAAAGGAATTGCGCCAACAGTAGAAGTGAAGCAACCAGATTATTATCATGCGACACCAATTCAAATTGAAAAGACACTTTCATATAACTCAAATGATGTACAAGTAAAACACGCGCAAGAAATGCTTAAGAGTTTAGGATATGTACCAGGACGTGAAGATGGATACTTTAGTAAAGAGACAGAATCAGCGCTGAAAGCATTCCAAAATGCGAATAAGATGGAAGCGACAGGACAGCTTGATAAAAAGACAGCTGAAGCGATTCAAACGAAAATTATTGAAAAAATCCGTTCTGGAGAAAATGATCTACAATTACAGTCAGCATTAAAATTAATAGCGAAATAGAAAGAAATACAGGCAGTTTGCTGCCTGTATTTTTTTGTGTTAAACAAACGTTTGTCCAGTTATGATAATATAAAAAGAAAGAATGATATAAATGGTGGTGAATGGGTTCGTGGAGGCATGGATTTTTGAAATAATGCGGGCGGTTGGACGTTTTTTCTTACACCCTGCTGTCTATGTATTTTTAATAAGTAGTATCTTTGTTGGATATTTACGTATGTTACGAGAACGAAAGGATTTTTCCTTTAAGGTTTATGATATTTGGTTTGAACTGCGAACATCTTTATTCGCAGGAGTTAAATACGGATTAATCGTATCTATTATTACAATTGGACTTGGACTTGTTGTTTCTAAAGCAAGCTTATGGGCCATCTTACTATGGACGTTATTATTTGGATTAACTGCTATGTATCGATATTTATCAGCAGCTTATACGTTTAGTATCGCAATTGTATGTGTTCTATTATCTTCTAAGCTACCAGTTTCCTTCTTACAGCTTGGAGAAGGTGAAGAGAGTACGATTGTATCTCTTGCTATTTTGCTAGGCGTTATGCTCGTTGTAGAGGGCTTGTTGATTTCTAAAAATGCAGTAGGATATTCGACGCCGAAGCTTAGGAAGGGTAAGCGCGGATTAAAGGTCGGTTTACACGAATCAAAGCGTTTATGGATCGTTCCTATTTTTATTCTTATACCAGGTGACGCGGTAACACAGTTTATTTCATGGTGGCCTGTCGTTTCAATCGGTTCAGATACATATTCTCTGTTCCTCGTTCCATTTTTAATTGGGTTTATGAGAAGGATTAGAAGTTATGAGCCGACGGAAGCCTTATTATTTACAGGAAGACGTGTGTACGGATTAGCAGGACTTGTGCTTGTTTTAGGAGTCGCAAGTTATTGGTGGTACGTACTTGCAATTATCGCAATGGGCGTTGCAATGCTTGGACGTTTTACAATTTCCATGCAAGAGAAAATTGCGGATGAAACAAGACCAGCGTACTTTGCTGCACGTAATGATGGACTCGTTGTATTAGATACAATCCCGAATACAATTGGGGCGGAGCTGAATTTACTACCTGGAGAAATGATTACGAAAGTAAATGGAGTCATTCCAAGAAGCGCCGAGGAATTTTATGATGCACTTCAAACGAAGACGACAGGAGCATTTTGTAAGTTAGAAGTATTAGATACAAATGGAGAGCTTCGCCTTGCTCAAACGGCATTATACGCCGGAGGACATCACGAATTAGGTATTGTGTTTGTTCAGCAGGAGCATGAATGGGATTCAGAAGCTATGTAATAAAAGTAGGGTATCACCTTGTGGTGATACCCTTTTTTTGTTTGGAGAGGATTAATAGTAAATGAAATTTATATCGGCGATTATCCAAATATATCGACTTTCTGGAAAAAAATACAATTATTGCAAACCTTATTTTAGTTTCATAGTTGAATCACTTGAATAATTATTTGATAATGGTTATCATTTAGGGAGTCTTTTTAATTTTGAAAAATGGGGGGAAGGTATGCTACGTAAATTTTTTTCTTACTATAAACCGTATAAAGGTTTATTTATACTCGACTTTTCTTGCGCAGTTGTCGCAGGGTTATTAGAACTTGGCTTCCCGCTTATCGTAAATCAATTTATTGATAAGTTATTGCCGGGGCAAAACTGGACGCTTATTTTATGGGCTTGTTTTGGTTTACTTGCAGTGTATATGTTAAATGCGGGCTTACAATATGTTGTTACATATTGGGGACATATGCTTGGTGTTAACATTGAAACGGATATGAGGCAGAAATTATTTGATCACATTCAAAAGCTATCATTCAGATTTTTTGACAATAATAAAACAGGTCACTTAATTTCACGTCTTACAAACGACTTAATGGAAATTGGTGAAATTGCTCACCACGGGCCAGAAGATTTATTTATCGCCGTTATGACTTTAGTTGGGGCATTTTCATTTATGATGATGATCAACTGGAAGTTGGCTCTATTAACGTTCTTCGTCATTCCATTCTTATTATGGTTAGCACTTTACTTCAATAAAAAAATGACAGGTACATTTAGACGTTTATTCTCAGATGTTGCTGATTTTAATGCATGTATTGAAAATAACGTTGGTGGCATCCGCGTTGTACAAGCATTCGGAAATGAAAAGTTTGAGAAAGAGCAATTCGCTGTTAACAATGCTCGTTTCCGTACAACGAAATTAATGGCGTATAAAATTATGGCATTGAATTCATCAATTAGTTATATGCTTATGCGTCTCGTAACGCTTTTCGTCTTAATATGCGGTACATGGTTTGTTCTGCAAGGTGAATTAACGTACGGTGGATTTATCGGATTCGTTCTATTAACGAATATTTTCTTCCGTCCAATTGAAAAAATTAATGCGGTAATCGAAAGCTATCCGAAAGGGATTGCTGGTTTTAAGAGATATGTAGAGCTTCTTGAAACAGAGCCAGATATTGTAGACTCTAAAGATGCGATGGAAGTGAAACATGTACATGGTGATATTCAATATAGCAACATTACGTTCGGATATGAAAATAAAGAACCGATTTTAAATGAAATTAGCTTGAAAATACATGCAGGCGAAACAGTTGCATTTGTTGGACCATCAGGAGCTGGAAAAACGACTTTATGTAGCTTATTACCACGTTTTTATGAACAATCATCAGGATCCATTCAAATTGACGGTATTGATACGAAAGATATGACGTTATCGTCACTTCGTAAGCAAATCGGAATCGTGCAGCAAGATGTGTTCTTATTCTCTGGAACGATTCGCGAAAATATCGCTTACGGAAATTTAAAGGCATCAGAGGCTGAAATTTGGCAGGCAGTAAAACGTGCGCAATTAGAAGATTTAATTTACTCACAACCAGACGGTTTAGATACTGTTATCGGTGAGCGCGGCGTGAAACTTTCAGGTGGACAGAAGCAGCGTTTAGCGATTGCTCGTATGTTCTTGAAAAACCCGCCAATTTTAATACTTGATGAAGCAACTTCTGCACTAGACACAGAGACGGAACTAGCGATTCAAAAATCACTTGCTGAACTATCTGTCGGCCGTACAACGTTAGTTATCGCTCACAGACTTGCGACGATTAAAAATGCAGATCGTATCGTCGTTGTAAATAAAGATGGTATTGCGGAACAAGGTTCACATGATGAATTAATTGAACAAGGCGGAGGATACAGCAGGTTATACGAAGCACAATTCAGTTCGTAAATATAATTTGTACTGAATTAGTGCACCATAAGTAGGTGAAAATCTCATATGGGAGGCTATAAAGTATGATTGTAACTACAACGTCTACAATTCAAGGAAAAGAAATTATTGAGTATATCGATATCGTCAATGGAGAAGCGATTATGGGCGCGAATATCGTTCGTGACCTTTTCGCCTCTGTTCGTGATGTTGTCGGTGGTCGTGCTGGCGCTTACGAAAGTAAATTAAAAGAAGCGCGTGACATCGCAATGGAAGAGATGAAAACTTTCGCAAGACAAAAAAATGCGAATGCAATTGTAGGTATCGACGTGGATTACGAAGTAGTTCGCGAAGGGATGCTAATGGTTGCAGTGAGCGGGACTGCTGTTCGTATTTAAAGTAAAAGCCGTGCTGATGCACGGCTTTTACTGTTATTGATGCTATTCTATGTCGAAGTTTCAATATTTCTTGGGAAATGCGGAAGGTCTCGTCGATATATAGGGAAGACATTAGAGTGCTTCTTGGCATTTCCGGATTTGAACTAATAATGTTTCATATTCTTGTTCGAGAGATGAGATATCATCGTGATGATTTGGTATGGAAATTCGGCCAATGATTTCTGTTAGTTTTGTTTGTAATCGTAATAGTTCTTGTTCAGTAACGTTTACAGAATCCCCAGTTGTTCTTTTTGTGTATTGCTCGTAATTACCGTGGAATACTCTAGGTTCACTCTCATCTACTTGTAGAATATGGTCGGCAACAGAGCGAATAAAGGCACGGTCATGGCTAATGAAAAGTATTGTGCCAGGATATTCTTGTAACATGCTTTCTAATTCTTCTTGTGTTGCTAAGTCTAAATAGTTTGTCGGTTCATCAAGCAGAAGCATATTATAGTTTCCTAAAAATACTTTTGCGAGTGCAACCTTCATTCGTTCACCCCCGCTTAGAACGTGCACAGGTTTATGAACATCTTCACGGCGAAATAGAAGTCTTGCAAGTATTGTGCGAACGAATGCTTCTGTATAGTTTGTTTCTTCTAGAACGTTTTCTAAAATGGTTTTATCTGTTTGTAAAATTGATAATGTTTGTTCGAAGTATCCAATTTTACAACTTTTCGAAAGCTGCATGCCACGCTCATTTGCGAGAAGCATGTTGAACAAAGTTGTTTTGCCGCTTCCGTTCGCGCCTAAAACAGCAAGCTTTGCACCAGGCGCAATAGTTCCATTCATATTTTTAAATAGTGTACGGTCGCCTATTTTCTTTGTTGCTTTATTGAACTGTACTGCCACTTTACTATGAATGGGTGTATGGTATTGTACGTCAAACTGAGTCTGAGAAAAATCCTTTGGTTTTTCTTTCTTTTCTAGTTTTTCGAGACGTGTTTCTAATGCTTTTGCTGCTCTGCTAACTTTTTCTTGGCCATGAGCCCCACTTAACTTATAAAGCTTAGATTCAGATGAACTGAATCGTGTTGGGATTTTTGTCATGTTAGAAGCACGTTGTTTTCTTTGTAAAATGGATTGCTCTAAACGATTTTTTTCTTGTATATATTGCTCATATTCTGCTTGTTTTTGTATTCGTTCACGTTCTTTTTGTTTTCGATAGTTGGAATAATTCCCTTTATACTCTTGAATCATGCCGTCTTCAATTTCAATAATTTTGGTACATATATTATCTAGAAAATCACGATCATGTGATATTAAAACAAGTGCCCCTTTATAGGATAAAAGTGCCTTTTCTAATTGTTCTGTACCGAACATATCTAAGTGGCTTGTCGGTTCATCAGCGAATAAAATGCCTGCATCTTGTTCGAGAGCATGGGCGATCTTTAGCCGCATTCTTTCACCGCCGCTCATTGCAGCTGTAACGTTTGGAATACTCCATTTTCCTTTTGCGAGAGAAGAAGCGGTTTCTGGTAGTTCCTCGCTAAGTTGAGGAATGATGCTGATAGAACTATGATGAGTTACTATGCCTTTGTCAGCCTCTATTTCTTTACTTAATATTTGTAATAACGTAGATTTACCAGCACCGTTGACTCCGACAATTCCTATGCGATCCTGTGCTTGAATTTCCAGTGATGGTAACGTAAATAGTGTGCGATCACCAAAGCTTTTTTCAATATTACGTGCGAATAAAATAGTCATAAAAAACCCTCCCTAGTTTCACTAGAGAGGATAAACGTCGCCCTTGCATGTAAAAATCGTACATAAATAAACGATTTTTTACATGATCGTTTCGAAAGAAAGTATCGACAAATGGACAGACTAATCCCCTGCTAGTTTTCATCATTTTTTGTTCACTATTTGTGATGGATGAAATAAATAAGAGAATTAGAACTTCATTGGTCAAAGTACCTTCCTTTCATAATATTACTTTTATTGTATGCGCATACAAAAGAGTTTGTCAAACTTATTTCTGTTTATAATTTTTGAATTTATCATTATACAATTGTGCTTTTGCTAGCGCCTCAGCATCGTTTTTTCTTTCATCTAATCCATTCGCATCTCCAATAATATAACCCTCAAATGATGAACCAATAAAATCAAAGATGTATTGAAACTGAGCGATAAGCGGTAATGTGTTTCACTCCTTTTACATGTATTGTAAACCTTCACACTAATGTGAAGGTCAACTCTGTTTTTTCGCAAAAGAATGTACATGATTTAAAAATACTTGAATAGCTTTAGATGGGATAAAATATTTGCCGCGCACGATGGAGAATGGACGAATGAGTTGTTCGTCTGGAACTTCGACGTGGAATAGTTCTTTTGCCAGTAGCTCTTTCCGTACAGTCCAATCAGAAAGGATAGCGATGCCAAGCCCGGCACTAACTGCTTCCTTCACGCTTTGTATACTACTGAATGTAAAGAATCGTTTCATTTTCAAATGGTGTTGATGAATAAAGCGGTCACTATACGCACGTGTACCAGAGCCACTTTCTCTTAATACCCATACTTGATCTTGGAGTGAGCTTTCATTTATTTCATTTGTGCGGAGTAGCGGATGATTTGGCGGAACGACGAGCTTCATTTCATCTTGCATAAATGTTTCAACGTCAACGTCGGCGTATACGACTTGCCCTTCCACTAAGCCGATATCAATTTGATTAGAGCGAAGACTTTGCAAGACGTCTTCTGTATTTGAGATAAAGGTATGAACTTCGACGTGTGGATTCTCATTGGCATAGTTAGCCATTATTTTTGGAAGTAAGTATTCCCCAATTGTAAAACTAGCACCGATACGAAGAGTTCCTGTTACAACGTTATGTAGTTCGTTAATTTCTTGTTTCGCATCTTCGTAAAGAGAGAGCATTTGCTTTGCATGTATATATAATATGTTTCCAGCCTCTGTCACTTGAACGTGTTTCGGGGAACGCTGAATAAGTGTAGTTCCAAATTCATTTTCTAAGTTGCGTATATGCATACTTACGCCAGGCTGTGAAAGGTTTAATAATTCTGCTGCACGGGAGAAGTGCTTCTGTTCGACGACGGTAACGAAAATTTTTAAAATGTCTACGTTCATGTAATGAGCTCCTTTCGTTTTTCTTTCATCTTATCATAAGTATTTCTGATGATAGAGATTCAATATTGATATTAAACTTATTATAGAAACTCTCTTATAATGTAAGTAGATAGAACATGCATGTTCCAATACGATTATTGGAGTGGTACAAAGTGGAACAAACACTTGTTATACAAAAGAAGAAGCGTTTTGGATTTTCGCAAGGAATTGGAATTACACTATTAATTGCAATTGCGGCGAAATATTTAGCAGAGCTTCCATTTTTAAATATTATGGGACAATTAGTAATTGCTATTCTAATTGGGATGGTTTGGCGTGCGGCAATTGGAGTTCCTCATGATGCGATTGCAGGGACAAACTTTGCGAGTAAGAAGTTGCTTCGCTTCGGGATCATCTTACTTGGAATGCGATTAAATCTTGTTGATATTGCGAAGGCAGGGCCGAAAGTATTGGTCATCGCAGCGGTTGTTATTACATTTACGATTTTCGTTGTATATGGACTAACGAAAGTATTTAAAGTAGAGAAGAAGCTTGGAATTTTAACAGCATGCGGGACGGCAATTTGCGGGGCGGCTGCTGTCGTGGCAATTGCACCGCAAGTGAAAGCGAAGGATGAGGAAACAGCAGTCGGCGCAGCGATTATTGCAATTTTAGGCACAATATTTACACTTATTTATACGCTATTATACCCAGTGCTTGGCTTCTCGCCGTACGGCTACGGTGTATTCTCAGGTGCGACGTTGCATGAGATTGCCCATGTCATCGCAGCTGCAGCACCAGGAGGAAGTACGGCTGTAGACATCGCAGTTATCGTGAAGTTAACGCGCGTTGCAATGCTTGTGCCAGTAGCAATTTTAATTGGATTATGGTTTGGTAAGAGCGAAGGCAGCGAGGAAAAAAGATCGTGGCGTGACCTTCCGATTCCTTGGTTCATCTTCGGATTTTTAGCGATGAGTGCAGTGCATTCGCTCGGTATTATCCCAGAAGTTGTTGCCGGATACATTGTTGTCATTGCTTACATGCTTATCGCAATGGCGATGGCGGGGCTTGGTTTAAATGTAGAGTTTAAAACGTTCCGTAAGTTAGGAAGCAAAGCATTCGTGGCGGGGCTGATCGGTTCGGTTTGCCTTGCTATTCTTGGATACGTTCTTGTATATGCGTTAAGGTTTATGTAGTAGGGCGGAGAAGCTGTTCCCAAAGTTTTTTGGGAACAGCTTTTTCTTATGATTATAGGGCTAATGATGTCGGTATTTGCCGGTAAGTCGATATATTAAAAAAATCGCTGATATAAATTAAATGACTCTTGTACTTTGTTAGAGAAGATTTTCAGTGAAATGTTTTTCTAAAATTTGTAAAGATATCTTTACTTTCAAAGGTGGAGCCTATGGGTGTGAAAAATACAATAAAAGAGTTAAGAAAGCAAAATCATATAACGCAAGTTGAAATGGCAAAGGCGATGCAGGTGACGCGGCAGACGATTGTGGCGATTGAAAACCATCATTATAATCCGAGTCTAGAGTTATCGTTAAAAATCGCTAAATATTTTGGAATGAAGGTGGAGGAAATATTTACGCTAGAGTAAGGGGAGAAAAAATAAATGATAAGTTTGAGAAATTTCAATTAGATTATACGTTTAAATATATAGGGATTGGTTTTGGTTTATTAATAAGTATGGCATCGACGAGTGTGTTAGCAACAAGGAATAGTTAGAAAAAGGGGAACTGGGATGGGATTATCGGTATTATGTGTCGCTACGGCTATTTTTGCTTTGTTTTGGGGAATGCAGAATTTCTCTCGTAATCCAGTACCAAGTATTTGTATTATGCTTGGTACTGTAGGTTTATCATATTATTTATTAGTTTCAGCTCATTATCATAAAACAGCCACGAGTGTTGTCGTTGGAGCACTTATTTTATTTTGTGGGCGTGCTGTACAAAAAGGATTATTTCCGTAAAAGCTGTTTATACGAAGAGTATAAACAGCTTTTTGTATTTTTTTAACAAAAGCATTGAAAGTGACGTTACGTCATCTTTTATAATGAAGAGGAAGAGGTGAGGGTAGTGATTTCAATACAACAATTGACGAAAGAAACAGGGGTAACAGTACGTACATTACGTTATTATGATCAAATAGATTTATTAAAGCCGAGCGGGAAAACAGAAGGCGGTCATCGTTTATATAGTGAAGCTGACGTAATACGTCTCCAACAAATTTTATTTTTAAAGGAAATGGGATTTTCATTAAAAGAGTCTGCGAATATGTTAGTAAAAGGTGAGCTTAACTTAAAGGATTCGCTTGAAAAACAACTTCGATTTGTACAGGAAGAACAAAAGAAATTCAATCGAATGGAGCGCGTTTTACAAGCAGTTGTTTATTCAGTAGATGTGGAGGGAGAGCTCGATTGGAAAGTTATGTTTGAACTGATCCAGCTTTCGAAACAGTCTTCTCGTATACGTGAAATATTTCAAAATGAAGTATTTTCAAAAGAAGAACAAAAGTTGCTTCATAATTTGCCAAATATGAGTGAAGAAGATCCGAATGTTTTAGAATGGGTAGATTTATTAAAGCAATTACGCACTTTTATGAAAGATGGTAAAGAAGCTGCAAGTGATGAGGTGCAAGGGGCAACGAAGAGATTAATGCAGAAGTGTTTAGAAATGGCCAATGGTGATGAAGCGTTTTTAGATAAGTTATGGGAAGTTAGAAAATCGAAGGAAGATTCACAGAAAATGAGCATGTATCCAATCGAAGAAGAATTTTTATTATATATGGATGAAGCTTTTCGTATATATGATGAAAAGGAGAAGGGTAAATGAGTATACTTGCAGAATATCGTTGGTATTTTTTAATTGGGGCAGAGATTGTATTTTGGTTATCAGCTATCGGTTTCTTTTTACTCCGTTACGGATTTCGTTTGAAGAAGGCAAGCTTTATTATGGGGATTGTACTACTCGTAAATGAAGTGTCCATTTTAACCTTAGGAGTAGTGGATTATTACCAAACAGGAAAGTTCTCTAACTTTCAAATCATTACAGTAATTATTTTATTGTATGCAGTTTTCTACGGGAAAAAGGATTTGAAGAAGCTTGATATATTTGCGCAAAAGCTAGTTGCGAAATGGCGGAATGAACCAGCGCCAATTATGGAAGAGCACGTAGAATTAACAGGTATGGCCTATGCGAAGCAGGAAATAAAAAATTGGGTATTACATCTTGTTTTATTCGTTGTTGTGCATATTTTCTTTTTCTTTCTGTACGGTTTTGTCCCGTTTGAACAATGGTATAATTGGTTAGAAACGGGGATTGTTTTAAATGAAAAAGCAAGTCGTGTTAGCCAAGTTTGGGCGATTATACTTTTAGTGGATACAGTTATTTCATTTTCATATGTTCTTTTCCCGAAGAAGGAAAAAGGAAAAGAGAAGCTACTTTCATAGAGGAAAGTAGCTTTTTTAGCATACCAATAGTTTGTATAGGAGAGGATGACAGTAGGAAAAAGAAGTCGTTTTATATGCCTATTTTTCTTTAGTTTAGTAGCATGCTCACAGCCTAACATTGCAATTGATAAGAAGAATGATGTTGTTGCAAAGGAGGCAGAAATTTCTAATATAGATAAATTTGAAAAGTTCGTTTTGAATATTGACCAAGGGAGAGTTGATAAAATAAGAATTGTACATTACACGCATGAAGGTGACCCGATTGTTCAAACGTTAGGGCATAGTGAGAACGATATACTTTATGTATCAGATAATAGAAAAGACCAATTTGCTGGTGACAATAAAGGGTTATATAAAGATAGTTGTAAAAGTATTGTTGCAGACGAGTGCGAATTAGGAATCACTTATAGGCTAATAGGTTGTACGAATGAAGATGGGCGCAATGGATATGATTTATTATATGTACCTAAAAAATAGAGTTAGTAGAGGAAGGAAGTTTTGAATCCTTCCTTTTTCTATGTATATATTGTCGAAAACTTTACCGAATATCTGTTCGTTTTTTTAGGTTTTTTGGGGGTATTCGTGGTAAAATAATAATACAGATTTTTATGAGGAGGTCGGATTATACTTGGAACATCAATTTGAAATTATCTCAGCGTATTCCCCGCAAGGTGATCAGCCGGTAGCTATAGAGAAGCTTGTAGAGGGAATTAATAGTGGAAAGAAAAAGCAAGTGTTGCTTGGAGCGACAGGAACGGGTAAGACATTTACGATTTCAAATGTCATTAAAGAAGTGCAGAAGCCAACACTTGTCATGGCTCATAATAAAACGTTAGCAGGACAGTTATATAGTGAGTTGAAAGACTTTTTTCCGAATAATGCAGTTGAATATTTTGTTAGTTATTACGATTATTATCAGCCAGAAGCATATGTGCCGCAAACAGATACGTTTATTGAAAAAGATGCACAGATTAATGATGAAATTGATAAATTGCGTCACTCAGCAACGTCCGCATTATTTGAACGGGACGATGTAATTATCGTTGCGAGTGTTTCGTGTATATATGGTTTAGGTTCTCCAGAAGAATACCGCGAGTTAGTTGTTTCACTTCGAGTTGGTATGGAAAAAGACCGCAATCAATTGCTTCGTGAACTTGTTGATGTACAGTATGGACGTAATGATATTGATTTCAAGCGTGGTACATTCCGTGTGCGCGGAGATGTAGTTGAAATCTTCCCTGCATCACTTGACGAGCATTGTATTCGAATTGAGTTTTTCGGTGATGAAATCGATCGTATTCGTGAAGTAAATGCGTTAACAGGTGAAGTATTAGCAGAACGTGATCATGTAGCAATCTTCCCAGCATCTCACTTCGTTACACGAGAAGAAAAGATGAAGGTCGCTATTGAAAATATAGAAAAAGAATTAGAAGAACGTTTAAAGGAATTAAATGATAATGGCAAGTTGTTAGAAGCGCAGCGTATAGAACAGCGTACACGTTATGATTTAGAAATGATGCGTGAGATGGGCTTTTGTTCAGGGATTGAAAACTATTCCCGTCATTTAACACTTCGTCCAGCGGGTGCAACGCCGTATACGTTATTAGACTATTTCCCGAAAGATTTCTTAATCGTTATGGATGAGTCGCACGTATCAGTACCGCAAGTAAGAGCGATGTATAACGGGGACCAAGCACGTAAACAAGTGCTTGTAGATCATGGATTCCGTCTGCCATCAGCTTTAGATAATAGACCGCTCACATTTGATGAGTTTGAAGAGAAAATGAATCAAGTTATTTACGTTTCAGCAACGCCAGGACCGTACGAGTTGGAGCAGTCACCAGAAGTAATAGAACAAATTATTCGTCCAACAGGGCTTTTAGATCCACCTATTGATATACGACCAATTGAAGGGCAAATTGACGATTTATTAGGAGAGATTCAAGATCGCATTGCAAAAAATGAACGTGTATTAATTACGACTTTAACGAAGAAGATGTCAGAGGATTTAACGGATTACTTAAAAGATGTAGGAATTAAAGTGAACTATCTTCACTCTGAAGTTAAAACGTTAGAACGTATTGAAATTATCCGTGATCTTCGCCTCGGTAAGTTTGATGTTCTTGTCGGTATTAACTTATTGCGAGAAGGATTAGATATTCCAGAAGTATCACTAGTAGCTATTTTAGATGCTGATAAGGAAGGATTCTTACGTTCAGAGCGTTCATTAATTCAAACAATCGGTCGTGCAGCACGTAATGAAAACGGCCGCGTTATTATGTACGCAGATCGTATAACGAGATCGATGGGAATTGCGATCGAAGAAACGCAGCGTCGTCGCACTATACAAGAAGCTTACAATAAAGAGCATGGTATTACGCCGAAAACAATTCAAAAAGGCGTGCGTGATGTTATCCGTGCAACGACAGCTGCTGAAGAAACAGAAACGTATGAAGCGGCGCCAGCTAAGAAAATGACGAAAAAAGAGCGTGAAAAAACAATTGCGAAGATGGAAGCAGAGATGAAAGAAGCAGCAAAAGCGTTAGATTTCGAGCGTGCAGCTGAATTGAGAGATTTACTATTAGAATTAAAAGCGGAAGGGTGAACAGAGTGAGTATGAGCAAGGATTATATTGTTGTAAAAGGTGCTAGAGCACATAACTTAAAAAATATTGATGTAACCATTCCGAGAAATCAGCTTGTTGTTGTGACGGGATTGTCTGGTTCTGGGAAATCATCGTTAGCGTTTGATACGATTTATGCAGAAGGGCAGCGCAGATACGTAGAATCGTTATCTGCGTATGCGCGTCAGTTTTTAGGGCAAATGGATAAGCCGGATGTAGATACGATTGAAGGATTGTCACCAGCGATTTCAATTGATCAAAAAACGACGAGTCGTAATCCACGTTCAACTGTCGGAACGGTAACGGAGATTTATGATTACTTACGTTTATTATTTGCGCGAATTGGTACGCCGATTTGTCCGAATCATGGCATTGAAATTACATCACAAACAGTAGAACAGATGGTAGACCGTGTTCTTGAGTATCCTGAGCGTACGAAATTACAAGTGTTAGCCCCTATCGTTTCTGGGCGTAAAGGTGCACATGTGAAAGTGCTTGAAGATATTAAGAAGCAAGGATATGTTCGTGTACGTGTTGATGGTGAAATGCTGGATGTATCTGAAGAGATTACGTTAGATAAAAATAAGAAGCATTCTATTGAAGTTGTCATTGACCGTATTGTTGTAAAAGAAGGAATCGCAAGCCGCCTTGCGGATTCACTTGAAAGTGCATTAAAGCTTGGCGGAGGCCGTGTATTAATCGATGTAATGGGAGAAGAGGAACTTCTATTTAGTGAACATCATGCTTGTCCGCATTGTGGTTTTTCAATCGGAGAATTAGAGCCGCGTATGTTTTCATTCAACAGTCCATTCGGAGCATGTCCTTCTTGTGATGGACTTGGTTCAAAGTTAGAGGTAGATTTAGAACTTGTTATACCAAACTGGGATTTATCATTAAATGAACATGCGATCGCGCCTTGGGAGCCGACAAGCTCACAATATTACCCGCAACTTTTACAATCTGTATGTAATCATTACGGCGTTGATATGGATGTGCCTGTGAAAAATATACCGAGAGATTTATTTGATAAAGTGTTATACGGAAGCGGTGAAGAGAAGGTTTATTTCCGCTATGTAAATGAATTTGGTCAAGTAAAGGAAAATGAGATTTTATTTGAAGGTGTTATTCCAAATATTGAACGTCGTTATCGTGAAACGAGTTCTGATTATGTTCGTGAGCAAATGGAAAAATATATGGCAGAGCAAGCTTGTCCGAAGTGTAAAGGTGGACGCTTAAAGCCTGAGAGTTTAGCTGTTTTTGTTGGTGGGAAAACGATTGCTGACGTAACGAAGTATTCTGTTCAAGAAGTACAGGAATTCTTCTCAAATGTGGAGTTAACGGAGAAACAACAAAAAATTGCTCATTTAATTTTAAGAGAAATCCAGGAGCGCGTTGGGTTCTTAGTAAACGTCGGTTTAGATTATTTAACGTTAAGTCGTGCCGCAGGAACATTATCAGGTGGTGAGGCGCAGCGTATTCGTTTAGCGACGCAAATTGGTTCTCGTCTTACTGGCGTACTTTACATTCTTGATGAGCCTTCTATCGGTTTGCATCAGCGTGATAACGATCGTCTTATTCGTACATTGCAAGAAATGCGCGATTTAGGTAATACGTTAATTGTCGTTGAACATGATGAAGATACGATGATGGCAGCTGACTATTTACTTGATATTGGACCTGGTGCAGGTATTCACGGTGGACAAGTCGTATCAGCAGGTACACCAGCTGAAGTGATGCAAGATGAGAATTCGTTAACAGGGAAGTATTTAAGCGGTAAAGAGTTTATTCCGGTTCCACTTGAAAGACGTAAAGGTGACGGAAGAAAAGTAGAAATTGTCGGCGCAAAAGAGAATAACTTAAAGAATGCGAAGATGTCATTCCCGCTTGGTACGTTTGTAGCGGTAACAGGTGTATCTGGATCAGGTAAAAGTACGATGATTAATGAAGTACTATATAAATCGTTAGCGCAAAAGTTATATAAAGCGAAAGCGAAGCCAGGTACGCATAAAGAAATTAAAGGTCTTGAGCACTTAGATAAAGTAATCGATATTGATCAATCGCCAATCGGTCGTACACCACGTTCTAATCCAGCGACGTATACAGGTGTATTCGATGATATTCGTGATGTGTTTGCACAAACGAATGAAGCGAAAGTGCGCGGATATCAAAAAGGACGTTTCAGCTTTAATGTAAAAGGTGGACGTTGTGAAGCGTGCCGTGGTGATGGAATTATTAAAATCGAAATGCACTTCTTACCAGACGTATACGTTCCGTGTGAAGTTTGTCATGGTAAACGTTACAACCGTGAAACGTTAGAAGTGAAATATAAAGATAAAAACATTTCTGAAGTGTTAGGGATGACGATTGAAGATGGAGTAGAGTTCTTCGCTAATATCCCAAAAATTAAGCGTAAACTTCAAACGCTTGTAGACGTTGGGCTTGGTTATATGAAATTAGGGCAACCAGCTACGACGTTATCTGGAGGAGAAGCACAGCGTGTGAAATTAGCTTCTGAATTACATCGTCGTTCTACAGGACGTACGTTATACATTTTAGACGAGCCAACGACTGGTTTACATGCGCATGATATCGCACGTCTTCTAGAAGTGCTGCAACGTCTTGTTGAGAGCGGTGAAACCGTACTTGTAATTGAACATAATTTAGATGTAATTAAAACAGCTGATTATATCGTTGACCTTGGACCAGAGGGTGGAGATAAAGGTGGACAAATCGTTGCTTCTGGAACGCCAGAGCAAGTAGTGAAAGAAGAGCGCTCGTATACAGGTAAGTATTTAAAAGAGATTTTAAATCGTGATAAAGCAAGAATGAAAGAGAAAATAAAAGAAGTAGAGTTATCTCAATAAGTGTATTACGAAAAACCGAGTGGAAATGACACTCGGTTTTTATTTTATAGGGGGAGACGATGGGATTTTTAGATGTGTTGTGAAAGAAAAATATGAAGGTAAGAGAGTTTCAAAAGTGGGGTGTATATTTTGGGAAGCGCTGGGAGGATAACTTTGCAAATCATGTAAGTGACGAGGAAAAAGAAGACATTTTTCATTATGGAAATAAGTATGCATGCGGTTATCTTTGGCACATATTTAGTTATGAGAAAAAGAAATGTTTAGAAGAGGCGGAAGCAGAGAGTGCGTTTCATAATGAAGTGAAAAAGGATTGCTATATATTCTATCAACATTGTGAAGATGTACTGCTAATAAAAGATGCGAGTTTATTACATCTGAATGATATATTGTGTGAGACGGATGATATGTATAAAGGCGATATCTATATTGTAGATAAAGAGTTCACTTGGACTTTTGTAAAAACGCATGAACATAGATGGTGTGGTCCCTATTTCACAAAGAGATGTTGATAGGTATACAAGCAGGAAGAGTAGAATAAGTTGATATAAGTGTATGTATGATACTTGCGTTTCTTATCTATTAGCGTATGATGAAATATATATGTCAAAAGGATGTGTAAGAAAATGAGATGGATTGTATCACTTCTTGTAAATAGCGTTGTGTTAATCGCTGTATCGGGACTTTTAAAAGGGATTGCACCAGACGCGTTTTACGTAGCAAATATACAAACTGCAATTATTGCGAGTATTATTTTGGCTGTTTTAAATGTGTTTGTAAAACCGTTTTTAATTTTAATTACGCTACCAATTACTGTTGTAACTTTTGGTTTCTTCTTAATTGTAATTAATGCGATTACGTTAAAAATAGCAGATTCATTATTAGGAGATGCATTTAATATATCAGGATTTGGTGTAGCGATTGTTGCGGCAATTTGTATTTCAATCTTTAATATGATTATTGAAAAAGCAATCGTGGAACCTTTATATGAAAAAAAGAGAAAATGACAAAAAGAAAAACATTTCATGATATGTATGAAATGTTTTTTTCTATTTATTAGAAACCGTATTTCTTGTTTCCAGAAAAAAATGGTACAATATCCGGTAGAATGGAATTTTACATCAAATGAGACTGAACCCGCAGCGGAGTGGAGGTTTATACATATGCCGAAAGTAAGGACAAAAGATTTAATTGAACAATTTCAATTGGAGTTAATAAGTGGTGAGGAAGGAATTCATCGTCCGATTGATACAAGTGATTTATCACGACCTGGAATTGAAATGGCAGGATTTTTTACATATTATCCAGCTGATCGCGTGCAACTTCTTGGAAAGACGGAGCTTACGTTCTTTGACACGTTAACGACAGAGCAAAAACAAGAGAGAATGAAAGCGCTTTGTACTGAGGAGACGCCATGTATTATTGTAACTCGTAATCAAGATGTACCAGATGAGTTATTGCAAGCATCACGTGAATCAGGCATGCCTTTATTACGTTCTGCTCAAACGACAACAAGATTATCAAGTCGTTTAACAAATTATTTAGAAGGTAAGTTAGCGCCAACAACAGCTGTACATGGTGTGTTAGTGGATATTTACGGTGTTGGTGTTTTAATTACAGGCCAAAGTGGTGTCGGTAAAAGTGAGACAGCTCTTGAGCTTGTGAAGCGTGGTCACCGTCTTGTTGCGGATGATAGTGTAGAAATTCGCCAAGAAGATGAAGACACATTAGTAGGAAGCTCACCAGATTTAATTGAGCATTTATTAGAAATTCGTGGTCTAGGTATCATTAACGTTATGACGTTATTTGGTGCAGGGGCAGTGCGAAATTATAAGCGTATTACACTTGTTATTAATCTTGAAATTTGGGATCAAAAGAAAAATTACGATCGCTTAGGTCTTGATGAAGAGAAGATGAAGATTATTGATACAGAACTTACGAAGATTACACTTCCAGTTCGCCCTGGTCGAAACTTGGCTGTTATTATTGAAGTGGCAGCGATGAACTTCCGTTTAAAACGTATGGGAGTCAACGCAGCACAGCAGTTCTCTGAACGATTAATGAGTGCGATTGAGTTAGGAAATCAGGAGTAAACTTTGGAGAGGGAGGTCATACATATGCTGTTAGGTTCTGTACCACAGCTTGACCGCGTAGCTGTCCAACTTGGGCCGTTTCCTGTTTATTGGTACGGGATTATTATCGGTACAGGTGTGCTATTAGGTCTTTGGCTAGCAACTCGCGAGGGAGAAAGGCTAGGTATTCCAAAAGATACATTTGTTGACCTTGTATTAATTGCAGTACCGATCGCTATTCTATTTGCGAGAATGTACTATGTTATTTTTGAATGGGAATATTACGCGCAAAACCCGAGTCAAATTATTAATATTCGTCAAGGTGGATTGGCGATTCATGGTGGTTTAATCGGGGCTGTTATTACAGGGATTCTTTTTGCGAAACGCCGCGGGGTTTCATTCTGGAAGTTGGCTGATATTGCTGCGCCAAGTATTTTATTAGGACAAGCAATTGGCCGATGGGGAAACTTTATGAACCAAGAGGCACATGGTGATGAAGTAACGAGACAGTTTTTAGAAGGTCTTCATTTACCGGATTTCATTATTAATCAAATGTACATTGATGGTGTGTACTACCACCCGACGTTTTTATATGAATCATTATGGAATTTTGCGGGAGTAATTCTATTACTTGCATTACGCAAAGTGAACTTACGCCGCGGGGAACTATTCTTCACATATTTAATTTGGTATTCAATAGGACGCTTCTTTGTAGAAGGCTTACGTACAGATAGTTTAATGCTAGGACCACTTCGTATTGCACAAGTAATGTCAATTGGACTTGTTGTTATTTCTATTATTTTCATTATTGTGAGACGAAAAATGGGGCAAGCTGATAAAAGATATTCGGAAAATTAGAGAAAAGTAGCATCTTATTATGAGATGCTGCTTCTTTCATATTCAGGAAAGCGAAAGGACTAAGGCAATGAGAATAAATACAGTGTTATTTGATTTAGATGGAACTTTAATTAATACAAACGAACTTATTATTTCTTCTTTTTTACATGTGTTACATACATATTATCCAAATCAATATAAGCGTGAAGATGTATTGCCATTTATCGGTCCGTCTTTACATGACACTTTCAGCAAGATTGATGAAAACAAGGTTGAAGAGATGATCACGTCTTATCGTCAATTTAACCATGATCATCACGATGAACTAGTAGAAGAATATGAAACTGTATATGAAACAGTTCAAGAGTTGAAGAAGCAAGGTTATAAAGTTGGGATTGTTACAACGAAAGCGAGACAAACTGTTGAAATGGGATTAAAGTTTTCGAAGCTTGAGGAGTTTTTTGATGTTGTCGTGACAATTGATGATGTAGAGCATGTGAAACCACATCCAGAGCCACTTCAAAAAGCACTTCAGTTATTAGATGCGAAACCGGAAGAAGCATTGATGGTTGGGGATAACCATCATGATATTGTTGGTGGACAAAATGTGGGTACGAAAACAGCTGCGGTTTCATGGACACTGAAAGGTAGAGCGTATTTAGAGGCTTACAAGCCGAACTTTATGTTAGATAAAATGAGTGATTTACTACCGATTTTATCTAATATGAACCGTTCATAAAGGTCCAAGTAAGTTAGTAGGGGATATGTTTCTCTACTAACTTACAGTTTCACTTTTTAGTAGAGGAGCGAGCTAAGTGCGACGGACAACGCGCTATCCCGTTTCGGGAGAGAATTCATTATGGAATGTGTATAAAACAGTGTCTTTTTGGAAGGTAATGAAGAATTTTATTATTATCCAGATCGCTCGTTATACACCATTTTTATCCGTCAAGAATTGGCTGTACCGTACATTTTTACGGATGAAGGTAGGAAAGAAAACATCGTTCGCGCTTATGGTAATGCCGGACATTATGTTCCCAGAAAAGATAACTGTGGGAGAAAATTCAATTGTTGGCTATAATACAACGCTTTTAGCACATGAATATTTAATTCGAGAATATCGACTTGGAGAGATCGTCATTGGAAACGAAGTGATGATTGGAGCAAATACAACGATATTACCAGGTGTTAAGATTGGAGATGGCGCAATCGTTTCAGCTGGCACACTTGTTCATAGAGATGTACCAAGCGGCGCTTTCGTGGGTGGAAATCCAATGCGTGTTATTTATACAAAAGAAGAAATGGATGCTAGAGAAGGTTGATGCTAAAAATGTAACATTTCTCTTCTTTTTTAATGCATAAAAAGGAAATAATTGAGTATAATATACTGTTTTGTTTTTTACGGAATCGTTTATACTTATAGATAGAAGAATGTGTGAACGAAGAAAACAAAAAACTGGAGGATATATGGGGAAAAATCAAAGAATATATAAGGAGAACGGACAAGTTATCTCTTTTAATCAATTAGCGGACTTCTTTTATAAAAAAGGGATGAGGGCTTACAAAGGACAAAAATTGCAAGATGCAATTAAATATTTTCGAAGAGCGGCACAAAGTGAGAAGGAGCCGTTTATTTTATGCCAATTAGCAACAGTATTATCTGAGGCTGGTGAATATCAAGAATCGAATCAAACCTTCTTAAAGTTAGTTAGATCTAACCCTGAACTTGAACAATGCTATTATTTTATTGCAAATAACTATGCATATATGGGGCTATTTCAGCAGGCGAAAAAATATGCGGAGCGTTATTTAGAAGTGGCGGAAGAGAAGGAATTCGTTGAAGATACATTAGAATTACTTGAAATTATGGAAGAAGAAGCGATGGGTGCAGAAGAGATTGAGGATGAAGATGATTTAATTGTTATGCAGGAAGAAGCGAATCGTTATATTCGTAACGGACAATTGGAAGAAGCAATTACTACATTAGAAATTGTTACGAAAGATTATCCGGAATTTTGGTCGGGGCATAATAATTTAGCCATTGCGCATTTTCAATCTGGCAATGTAGATAAGGCACTAAAGTTAACGGAAATGATTTTAGAGAAAAATCCTGGTAATATACATGCACTCTGTAATACGCTTATTTTTCTATATTCAATTGGAGAGCATAAACAAGTAGAAGCGTTAGCTGCTCAGTTAGTTGCAGTATATCCAATTTCATTTGAACATCGTTTGAAACTAGGAACGACACTTGCAACAATTGGTCATTTCGAGTATGCGTATAAATGGTTCAAAGTATTAAAACGTCAAGGATACGAGGGAGACGTTAGTTTCTATTATTGGTTTGCATATTCTGCTTATATGGTGAAAGATCAGCAAGTAGCGGAAAAAATGTGGCAACATGTTGTAGAATTGCACCCTGATAAAAAGGGGAAAGAGCCGTGGAATGCGCTAAATTTAGCGGATGAAGGACAAAACGTGTTATTTGAAGAATTACGAAAATCATTTCAGCAAAGTGCGACGCTAGAGGAACAAATGCTAGCTTTATATTTAATGAATGAATTATCAACGCCGGAGAAGGTGGGATTCTTCTTTGATGTAACGCAAGCGAAGAATGGTGTTCCAATCGTATCGCAACTTGCAAAGTATTTCTTTTTACTTAATAGCCATAAGAGCATTCCAGCTGATTTACAGCAATTTGAACAGTGCGCGCGAATTGCGGATGCTTTATACAATTATACGAAAAAAGATGATGAATTAATCGAAGAGTGTTTACAATTTTGGTTCTGTACGTTCATACGTTTATATACATCTGGAGCAGTTTTTACAAATGTATACGGTTGGTCAGCTGCGGTTGAATATATCGTACGCAGCGAACAAGGAAATAAGATGACACAGTCGGAGCTTGGAGATGTATATAATGTATCTGTAGCGACTGTTCGAAAGTATGTGCAGGCTGTTAAACGTACGCACACATAAGATAAGCAAATCATTGGGAAAAAAATGATGCTAACAGTATAATGAGGGTAACTTAATTGTGTAGGAATGAATAGGAGTGAATGGTGTGTCAGAAGAAAAAATTTATGATGTCATTATTATTGGTGCAGGACCAGCTGGTATGACAGCTGCAGTATATACATCTCGTGCGAATTTAAGCACATTAATGCTTGAACGCGGTATTCCAGGTGGCCAAATGGCAAACACAGAAGATGTAGAAAACTACCCAGGTTATGAGTCTATTTTAGGACCAGACTTATCAAATAAAATGTTCGAGCATGCGAAGAAATTTGGTGCTGAATATGCATACGGTGATGTGAAAGCAGTCGTCGATGGTAAAGAATACAAAACAATTATTGCTGGTAAAAAAGAATATAAAGCACGTGCAATTATCGTTGCAAGCGGTGCAGAATATAAAAAAATTGGAGTGCCAGGTGAAGCTGAACTTGGCGGCCGCGGTGTATCATATTGTGCAGTATGTGACGGCGCATTCTTTAAAGGGAAAGAACTTGTAGTTATTGGCGGCGGAGATTCTGCTGTTGAAGAGGGTGTGTTCTTAACACGCTTCGCATCAAAAGTAACGATCGTTCACCGTCGTGACACGCTTCGTGCACAGAAAATTTTACAAGATCGTGCTTTCCAAAATGAGAAAGTAGATTTCATTTGGAACCACACGATTAAAGAAATTAACGAAGCAAGTGGTAAAGTAGGAAGTGTAACACTTGTAGACGTAAACAGTGGAGAAGAGAAAGAAGTCAAAACTGACGGCGTATTCGTATACATCGGTATGTTACCATTATCAAAACCATTTGTTGAACTAGGTATTACAAATGAAAATGGTTACCTTGAAACAAATGAGCGTATGGAAACGAAAATTCCTGGTATTTTCGCAGCTGGAGATGTTCGTGAAAAAATGCTACGTCAAATTGTAACTGCAACAGGTGACGGTAGTATCGCAGCACAAAGTGCACAGCATTACGTTGAAGAATTATTAGAAGAACTAAAAACCGTATCAGAAAAATAAGGAATAACATACCTTTTGAGAAGAAAGCTACAGATAGGAGCTTTCTTCTTTTTTTGTGTGAAAATGTCAAAGTTTTGTCAAAAAATATCGGTATTATAAGATTTCTTATTGATATACTGAACTTTACGGAAAAATCACTATAAGAAATGAGGAATTTATTCAGTATGGAATGGCGTAATATATATCGTGGATTTTGTATGGGCGTTAGTGATTTAATTCCTGGTGTGAGCGGCGGTACAATCGCTGTTGTGTTAGGGATTTATGAACAATTGCTTGCAGCAATTAGTGGGTTCTTTAGTCGTGAATGGAAAAAGCATTTAGGATTTTTAATTCCCCTTGCAGCTGGTGTGGCGGCAGCGTTTTTAACGTTAAGTCACGTTATTAAATATTTACTTGCAAATCATTATGAACCGACTCAATTTTTCTTCCTCGGTTTAATTATTAGTATATTACCGATGTTAATGAGGGAAGCTGATGCAAAGTCGTCGTTTAAAGGTAAGCACATTGTTTTATTAATAGTTGCAGCAATTCTTGTTGCAATCACAGCTTTTTTTAAACCAGATAAGACAGCAGATCCAATTACAACGTTAACAATTTTAAATGCAATTGGTTTGTTTTTTGCAGGGTGGATGGCTAGTATGGCTATGTTGCTTCCTGGAATTAGCGGATCATTTATTTTATTAATTATTGGTGTGTATCCGACAGCAATTAATGCTTTAACTACACTGAACTTACCTTTAATTCTAGTTATCGGTGCTGGTGTTATGGTAGGGTTCGTTGTAAGTAGTAAAGGAATTAGTTTCTTATTAGATCGTTATAAAAGTATGACATTTGCGGCAATTATTGGACTTGTTATCGGCTCGATTGTGATTGTGTTCCCCGGTATTCCGACTGGTGGATTCTCAATTATAAGTTCAATTATTACCTTTATTTTAGGACTTGCGATTGTTACTTATTTCGGTAAGAAGTAAGGGCTCTAATCCCCTTGGCGATAAAAGTCGTTAAGGGGATTTTTCATGCTATTCACTGAAAGTCCAGGCATTTACATTGCTTGTTATAAAAAGCTTTTTTAAAATTGTTGAGTAGCAGTGCTTAGCGAAAGGGAGACTGGCTCCTTCGTTGTAGCAAACTGTTTTTGATAGTATAATGAAATGAGTATGCAGTGAGAAATTTACTGCAAGTAGCTGAGGTGAAGAAACATGCAAAGAGTGACAAACTGTGTGTTAATTAGAGATAATGAAGTACTCTTACTTCAAAAACCTCGCCGGAATTGGTGGGTTGCACCAGGCGGGAAAATGGAGCGTGGGGAGACTGTAAGAGATTCCGTTGTTCGCGAGTATCGTGAAGAAACAGGTATTTATTTAAAGAACCCAGCGTTAAAGGGGGTCTTCACCTTTGTCATCCAAGAAGGTGATAAAGTTGTTTCTGAATGGATGATGTTCTCCTTTTTAGCGACAGATTTTGCAGGAGAAAACAAACTAGAGAGCGAAGAAGGCATCATTGGTTGGCATACATTTGATAAAATTGATGATTTAGCAATGGCACCAGGAGATTATCACATTATTGATTATTTAATTAAAGGAAATGGCATAATCTACGGTACATTTGTATATACCCCAGATTTTGAGTTGCTTTCATATCGATTAGATCCGAGTTAAACCGTCAAGGAGAGGATACGATGACAGAGAATAATGATATAAAAATGGTAATTATTACAGGAATGTCTGGAGCAGGAAAGACAGTAGCCTTGCAAAGTTTTGAAGATTTAGGATATTTCTGTGTAGATAATTTACCACCGATGTTATTGCCAAAGTTTATTGAGCTTATGGCGGATTCAAAAGGGAAAATGAATAAAGTAGCACTTGGCGTTGATTTACGTGGCCGAGAATTTTTCGAACATTTATGGGGAGCACTTGATGATTTATCAGAACGTACATGGATTATTCCTCATATTTTATTCTTAGATGCGAAAGATGGCACGCTTGTAACTCGTTATAAAGAAACGAGACGTTCGCATCCACTTGCACCAACTGGTTTGCCGTTAAAGGGAATCGAGATGGAGCGCAACTTATTAACTGATATGAAGGCACGAGCGAATATTGTGCTTGATACATCGGATTTAAAACCGAAAGAATTACGTGAAAAAATTGTTCACCTGTTTTCAACTGAAACGGAGCAAGCATTTCGTGTAAATGTTATGTCATTTGGATTTAAGTACGGCATTCCAATTGATGCAGATTTAGTGTTTGATGTTCGTTTTTTACCAAATCCATACTACATTCCACATATGAAGCCATTAACAGGACTAGATGAAGAAGTTTCATCGTATGTGCTGAAATTTAATGAGACGCATAAGTTTTTAGAGAAATTGACGGATCTTATCACTTTCATGCTGCCTCATTATAAAAGAGAAGGTAAGAGTCAACTTGTAATTGCAATTGGATGTACAGGTGGGCAGCATCGTTCTGTTACGCTTACAGAATACCTTGGGAAACATTTGAAACCAGAGTATAGCGTTCATGTATCTCATCGTGATGTGGAGAAGAGAAAGGGCCATTAAGGGATGAAAAAAGAGAGAAAACCTAAAATTGTTATCATGGGAGGCGGTACTGGACTCTCTGTATTATTGAGAGGATTAAAACAATATCCAGTTGATATTACAGCAGTTGTTACAATCGCTGATGATGGTGGCAGTTCAGGTAGATTACGTGATGAGCTAGAAATTCCACCTCCAGGTGACATTCGTAACGTACTTGTTGCGTTATCAGATGTAGAGCCACTGGTGGAAGCTTTATTTCAGCATCGTTTCACAACGGGAGATGGGCTGAAAGGTCATGCGTTAGGAAATTTATTGTTGGCAGGTATGACCTCGATTACAGGAGACTTTTTCCACGCGATTACGGAAACGAGCAAAGTGTTAAATGTTAGAGGACGTGTATTACCGGCAGCGAATCAAAGTGCAGTACTGCATGCGGAACTAGAAGATGGAGAAATTGTAACAGGTGAATCAAAGATTCCTTATTACGGGAAGAAGATTAACCGTGTCTTTTTAACTCCAGAAGATGTAGAGCCGTTACATGAAACGTTGACTGAGATTAAACGAGCTGATTTACTTGTTTTCGGCCCAGGAAGTTTGTATACGAGTATATTACCGAATTTAGTTGTTAACAAAATCGGGGACGCTGTTCTCGCTGCAAAAGCGAAGAAGGTATATGTGTGTAATGTTATGACGCAAGCTGGTGAAACGATGGGATATACTGCGTTTGACCATGTGCAGGCGTTACATGATCATTTAGGTAAACCATTTATCGATACTGCAATTGTAAATAACCGTGATATTCCTTGTGAATTACGTCAGTTATATGAGGAAGAAATGTCAGCACCAGTTGTAGTAGATGAAGAACGTTTTACTGAAAACAATATTGATGTTATTCAAGATAAATTAGCGAAGTATGATGACCGTGTTGTAAGACACGATACATTAAAACTAGCTTCTATTTTATATTCACTGTTGTAGATGTGCGTTGCCTCATTTGAGGTAACGCTCCTCGTTTCATATAGGACAAGATTTTTGTTCCACAATAATCGTATAAGGAGGTGTTGGCTGTGTCATTTGCATCAGAAACAAAGAAAGAGTTGACGAATCTAGAGGTGAAGGAATGCTGTGAGAAAGCAGAATTATCAGCGTTACTTCGCATGAACGGATCGCTTTCTTTTTCAAATCGTCGTCTATCTATCGATATTCAAACGGAAAATGCGGCAATTGCAAGAAGGATTTATACGCTTTTGAAAAAAGGATATGACGTGACGGTAGAATTGCTTGTTCGTAAAAAAATGCGATTGAAGAAAAATAACGTATATATCGTACGACTCGTTGAGAAATCTCGCGAAATATTAGCTGATCTTCATATCGTGCGAGATGACTTTTCATTTATTCGAAATATATCGCAAGAATTAATTGAGAAGAAATGTTGTAAACGATCGTATTTACGCGGTGCATTTTTAGCAGGTGGTTCAGTAAATAACCCAGAAACATCATCTTATCATTTAGAGATCTTTTCGTTATATAAGGAACATAATGATGCTATATGTGAATTGATGAACGGATTTGATTTAAATAGTAAGACGTTGGAAAGAAGAAAAGGGTACATTACGTATTTGAAAGAAGCAGAAAAAATTACAGAGTTTTTAAATATTATAGGTGCTCATAATGCACTTTTAAGATTTGAAGACATTCGAATCGTACGTGATATGCGTAATTCTGTAAATCGTTTAGTGAACTGCGAAACAGCTAATTTAAATAAAACAATTGGTGCAGCGCTAAGGCAGATTGAAAATATCCGCTACATTGATGAGACGGTTGGTCTTGATATATTGCCAGATAAACTACGAGAAATTGCGCAACTACGAAGAGATTATCAAGATGTAACATTGAAAGAGTTAGGTGAGATGGTATCCGGGGGGAAAATTAGTAAATCGGGTATTAATCATCGTTTGCGTAAAATCGATGATATTGCAGAGAAATTACGCGCGGGGGAAACGGTAGCAAAAAAATAAGAGGGTAAAGGGGAAATGGAGCTGTGGTTCAAAAAAGAGTTCAGGTTTCATTAAAAAACGGTTTACAAGCACGTCCGGCTGCGTTGTTTGTACAAGAGGCAAATCGCTTTCATGCGGATATCTTCATTGAGAAAGATGGAAAGACAGTAAATGCAAAGAGCATAATGGGGATTATGAGCTTAGCAATTGGAACTGGTAGCATGATAACAATTACAACAGAAGGTTCAGATGCAGAAGAAGCTTTAGAAGCATTAGCTGCATATGTACAATAAGAAGCTATCGCGCGTGTGCGATAGCTTTTTTGTTGTTTTGGGCTTGTTGTTTGTTGGTGGGGGTGAGGGTATGTAGGGGCGCGTGCTTGTCGAGAATTGTCGGTAAGTCGATAAGTTGTGTGGAATCGTCGATATATTGAAATAATCGCCGATATAATTGGAGTTACGGTCGATATATTTGAAAAATCGCCGATATATTTAAGGTGATACTAGGTGGGGTATGTGAGCGGAGAACAACATATAAAAAAAGCGCCCTGTTATAGGGCGCTTTCGCTTTTAGTGTATCTAGCTCCAGCGGCTAGAATCTTCGGTTGTTTCGCTTTTACATTCGAGGAAAAAAGCGCCTCGGATGTAAAAGCTCCAACACCCTGCGATTTTGAACGAGCCGCTTTCACTTTTAAGTATTAACGATTTGTAAAGATCTTATCGATTAAACCGTATTCTAAAGCTTTTTCTGCTGTCATGAAGTTGTCGCGGTCTGTGTCGCGTTGTAGTACTTCAAGTGGTTGACCTGTGCGGTCAGCAAGAATTTGGTTTAGTTTTTCACGTAAGAATAGGATACGTTTAGCAGCGATTTCGATTTCAGTCGCTTGACCTTGTGCTCCACCAAGTGGTTGGTGAATCATTACTTCACTGTTTGGAAGTGCATAACGTTTTCCTTTTTCACCTGCTGCAAGTAAGAATGCACCCATAGATGCAGCCATACCGATACAGATTGTTGATACTTGTGGTTTAATAAACTGCATTGTATCGTAAATTGCCATACCTGCTGTGATAGAACCACCAGGGCTGTTGATGTAGATGTGAATATCTTTTTCTGGATCTTGAGATTCCAAGAATAAAAGCTGGGAGACGATTGAGTTAGCTACGTTGTCATCAATTGCACTACCAAGCATAATGATGCGGTCTTTTAATAGTCGAGAGTAAATATCGTAAGCGCGTTCTCCACGATTTGTTTGTTCAATTACTGTAGGAATTAAATTCATCTGTTATTTCCTCCTTCTAAAGCTTTATTAGTCTTATAATACAATTATGGTCAATAAAGGTCAAACGAAACCACTTTAAATCAAAAAAAATATGTAGTTGTACCATGAAATATTCGCTATGTTTTTGAAATTCCCTGCTTATGTATCTTCAACATCATAACCGAATCACATAAATTTAAACGTTATAAAAACTGTAGAAAAAAAGAAAAGAACGCCTTTTTACTGAAGCGTTCTTTCGATATTTATTCTTTTAAAAGATAGGTTACTTTATTTAAAATCTTTTCGATTTGTTTCGCGTTTTTACTATACATTTCGCTCGCTGATTTCGACTTTGTTTCTAGGGAAAATAGTTCAAGATCAGCATGACATTTTTTTAAAGATGCTAATAATAAAGGTTTGTTTTGAGGAGAAGGCATTTGTAGTTTGTCATTATAAATGTCGATAGTAAGTTGTCCATATGAATCAACTTGACCGAGAAAGACGTTTTCGATGACAACACCGAGTTTTTCTAATTCAGAATGTAACCAAGCACGGTTATGCCCGCTTGCTGAAAGTGGTTCATCTAGTACATTTCCATCCATAATAACAGTTTGTGGTTCTTTTTCATTCGGCACTTTTAAACCGAGATCTTTTGCAGTAAGTGGCTGAGAATCTTTCTTTAATAATACATTTAATTCTCCACTCGGTTCTAAGACAGCAAATTCAACTTCAGCTATACTGAATGCACCATTCCCTCTAAGAAGTTCAAGTAACTCATCACTTGTATATTTTTCTTGTTTTAAATTATCCTCAAGTACTTTGCCATCCTTTATTAAAACTGTAGACTTCCCTTCAAAAAAATCTCTAGCAGTTTTGTTTTTTAGGGAGAGAATTCCGACAAAGAAGGGTACTGAGGCGAAAATAAGTATGGCAAAGACACCATGGAAAAACTTTTGATCAAGCCCTGTAGCTATTTGAGCAGCGATATCACCGATTGTCATTCCCGCTATGTATTCAAAAAAGGAAAGTTGAGAGATTTGCCTTTTTCCTAAGCACTTTGTAATAGTGAATAAAATAATTAATATGAATACAGAGCGAAGGATGACAAGTGTCCATTCCGGTAGGTGAGACATAGTCATTTCCTCCAGTCTACTTAAAACCCTTTATATTGAGGTTCTTCACGTTCCAATACTGAAACTCTATCCTGTAAATCAGCGATGACGCTGTCCATTTCTAACATACATTCATGAAATACGCGTTTAGCCTCATCGTCTGTAGAATTTAGCGAAAGGGAACTTAAGCTTGCTTGAGCTCCCCTTACACTAGCAAGGCAAGTTTTAACGCTAGCGATAACTGTCATACAAACACCTCTTATCCTTTCGGTTTGAATAGCAGAGCTCCAATGAAGCCGAAAATAATAGCTGCGGATACGCCAGCACTCGTTACTTTAAACATGCCGGTAATGACGCCGACGATGCCATGTTTTGCAGCTTCTTCCATTGCGCCGTGGACGAGGGCATTACCAAAGCTTGTAATGGGTACGGTTGCACCAGCACCTGCAAAGTCAATTAATGGTTCATATAGGTTGAATCCGTCCAGTATAGCGCCGACAACCACAAGTGTTGCCATTGTATGAGCAGGGGTTAGTTTGCCGACATCAAACATAAGTTGACCAATTACACATATGAGTCCGCCAATGACGAAAGCCCAGAAAAAAATCATTGCGTTGCACCTCCAAATTCAATCGAAACGGCGTGAGCGATACACGGAATCGTTTCTTCTTGTTGGAATGTAAGTGGAGATAGTAAAGCGCCTGTCGCAACGACGAGTATTTTTTTGAACTCTCCTCTTTTCATCCGGTTTAATAAATGACCGTACACGACTGTTGCGGAACATCCTGGTCCACTAGCACCAGCTATGACTGGTTGTCCCTCCCTATAAATGAGTAGTCCGCAATCTTGAAACTGTTCGCTCGTTACTTTCGCTCCGTGTTTATGTAGTAAGTCATAAGCAATTTCGCGTCCTACATGGCCAAGATCGCCTGTTACGATTAAATCGTAGTAAGAGGCATCAATTTGACGTTCACGTAAATGAGCTTCAATTGTATCGACGGCAGCTGGAGCCATTGCGCCTCCCATATTAAACGGATCTGTTAATCCCATATCAACTACTCTTCCGATTGTGGCGGATGTTACCTGAGGACCGTGTCCAGTATCGCTTAAAATAGCAGCTCCGGCTCCGGTTACTGTCCACTGTGCAGTAGGTGGCTTTTGTCCACCGTATTCGGTAGGATAGCGGAATTGTTTTTCTACAGCAGTGTTATGACTTGATGCCCCGGTTAATAAATATTTTGCGCCTTTTGCATTTACGATACTTGCCCCAAGTGCTAAACCTTCCATAGAAGTAGAACAAGCGCCGAATAGTCCGAGATAAGGAGTGCCCAGTGTACGGCAAGCAAAGCTTGTAGGAGTAATTTGATTAATTAAATCTCCTGCAAGTACGAATTGAATATCGTCTTTACGAAGTTCTGCTTTTTCAGTGGCGCGGCTACAAGCTTCTTCAAATAAAATTTTATGTGCTTTTTCATAGGAATCCTGTCCGAGCCATAAATCTTCATGAAGGATATCAAAGTCTTCTGGAATTTTTCCTTTTGCTTCAAACGGCCCGCCGACGACTCCTGTCGAAATAATAACCGGTTTGTTTTCAAATACCCACGTTCGGTGTCCTTGTAACATTTATAGCCCTCCCCATTGAACGAGAATCGTTTTAATAAGTGCGATGACGAAAGCTGAAAATACACCAAATAAAATAACAGAACCAGCTAATTTGAACATATTACCGCCAACGCCAAGGACAAATCCTTCCGTTCGGTGTTCGATACATGCGGCAATAACAGAGTTACCAAATCCAGTAACAGGTACAGCTGTGCCTGCCCCGGCAAACTGCCCAAACCGATCGTATATACCAAATCCAGTTAATAACATGGAAATGAAAATGAGAGTTGCGACTGTTGGATTTCCTGCTGAGCGTTCAGTGAAATCAAAATATGTGATATAAAATGTAGAAATGAGTTGTCCAATGAAGCAAATAAAACCACCGACGAAAAAGGCTTTAATACAATTTTTTAAGACAGGACGCTTCGGTTCGCGTTCTTGTTCAAATTTTTTGTACTCCTGTTGTACAGGGGTTAAGTTCTTATCTTTACTAGACATTGCGATCCTTCCTTTTCTATTAAAAAGCGTTAAGTGTTAGACTCCATTTTTTTACCAATGAATTTTAATTGCTTATTAATTTCATCTTTAGATACTTCTTTTTCCTTAATTTTTCTTTCAAGCTTTTCAAGTAACATAAAGATTTTTTTATCTGTACTTACACGAACATCGAAAGTAGGATGCTCGTCACTTAGCTGTTTTTGAAGCTTCTTACGGAGCGGTTTTAATCCAAACCTTTCGTGATGCTCAGGTGTAACTGCTATATAGAGATCTAAATTTGAATTCACTGCTGTGCTTTTTATAATTTCATCCATAGCAAGAGCCCTTTTCTTGGCTCCTTGTGATATAGATTGATTAAAGGATTCCGTACTCGTCTTTGTTAATTCGGGACCTTTTTCTTTCTCTGTTCGTTTTGCCTCTTCCTTCACTTTTTTATCTAAGGGACTATTATCACACCCGGTAAAAGAGCTAAATAAAAGGGCAAATAATGCGGTTATGAGGCCGAGTTTTTGCATGATTATCATTCCGTTTCTATTGCAATATGTAATGTGATAGAAAAAGGATGACTGCATATCATCCTTTTTCTATTTCACAGCATGACGAATCCGTTATTGCTGTGAGTATTGTGGTTCTTCTTGTTGGACTTCTTCAACACGTGGGTTTAAAGAATCGATAATCGTTTGTGTTTGCTGCGCAGCTGTTTGGAAAAGTTGCTTTGCTTGTTGGTTATCCGTATCAAGAGCGAATCCCTCTAAGCTAGCTTGTGCACTTTTTAATCCAGAAACAGTTTGCTTTAGTTTCGTAATTACAGTCATTGAATGAAGCCCCCTTTGGAATATCAATTCAAAGATTATAATTTGTGAGTTCGGGTGAATTTATGATTGGAAAATTTAGGGGTGCTACATATATGGATTACAATTTTATAATGAATATGTAAGGATAAGCGATAGTGGACAAAAACTTTTTCTCTTAGAATAAAGAGAGTAAAGCAAGTTAAAAGGATGTTTGAAGGAGAGAAAAATGAAGAAATTATTATTAGGTTTAATTGGACTTTTTATATTAGTTATTGGTGTGGCAAGTGTTTCTCATAATGAGATAACAGATAGATATAACCCGCTTGTGAAAGAGGATTGGTTATATGTAAAAGCGAAAGAATCTGGCCGACTATCCAAAATCGGAGAGGTAGCTGGGGATTATAAACTTACTGGTTGTTACGCTTCGGGCGAAGGAAGAGACGTTAAGTTTTACGCACCTCGTGGGCTTCGAGAAGGAGCATATGTAAAGGTTAAAACGAAAGGCGAATATATTGAAACATACCAAGAAGTACAACCGAATGAAATTCCAAAAGAGATTAAAGAGAAGCTAGATAAATAAAGTGGATAAAAATTGCCTCCTAAGTGTAGAAATTTGGGGGCGTTTTTATGCAAAAAATAGCGTATATATAACGTGCAATCAAAGAGTTTTTATTGATTTAAATGGTTTTTATTGCTATTATTATGAAGAGAAAATGAAGTATATTTTATAATCATGCGCCCATAGCTCAGTCGGATAGAGCGGTGGTTTCCGGTACCACGTCTGCCGGGGGTTCGAATCCCTCTGGGCGCGTCAAAAAGTCCTAACTTACGTTTTGTAGGTTAGGACTTTTTTTATTTCCCTCTTGTTATATCTGATAATAAGAATTACTATTAGTACTTGATAATAATTTTTATAACTTATTATTTTCTTTCAATATTATTCAAATTTCGGTTGTAAGTTGTAAATCTCATTAATACATATAAATTAATAATATTTTGGAATGGGTGTCTGCGTGAGGATTCTCCTTTTACCAAACTTATTGTACAATAGAAACAAGGGGGAGATTAGTTTGAAGGCAAGTCTTTTACAAGAACAAAGCTTACGTTTGGCAATGACACAAGAGTTAAGGCAAGCGATTACAATGCTCCAGTATAATGTACAAGAATTATCGGAGTTTTTGTATGAGCAATCGTTAGAGAATCCCCTTATTGAGTTAGGTGGTTTTGAGAGGGAGAAGAAAAAGAGCTCTAACAACAGTAAAAGTACCAGCAAACAAGTCGAGAATCAGATGGAAATCTACAGTGTGGATTCCACAACAATTCAGCAACATTTATTAAATCAAATACAGTATTATAAAATAGAGGAAGAAGAGCGAAAAGTAGCTTCTTTCATTATTATGAACATGGATGGAAATGGATATTTACAAGAAACGAATGAAGAGTTAGCAAATCTTCTTTCCGCACCACTTCATGTAGTCGACCGCTCTGTAGAGCTTGTACAATCACTCGAGCCAGCAGGGGTAGGGGCGCGTAATATTCAGGAATGTCTAACCTTACAATTGAAGCGCTTACAAAGACGGAATGGATTAGCAGAAGAGGTTATAGAGGATCACTTCGCTTATTTTGTGAAGAAAGATTGGCGAAAGCTCGTTCAAGTGTTGAAATGTAGTAATGAGGAATTGCAAGCAGCGGTGAACTGTATTACGGCATTGCAACCAAAACCAGGTCTTGCGTTTTCTTCAGATAAACCACTTTATATTGTGCCTGATATGGCTGTGAAAAAAGATGGCGATCGTCTCGTTCTACAAATGAATGAGAGAAATATGCCAAGAATCGAAATTCATTCTGAATATAGTGCGCTACTTAATAATAGTGAAAGTGAAGTAGCATCTTACGTATCAGAAAAGTATCAGCATGTGCAGTGGATTATGCGTAGTTTGAAACAGAGAAAACAAACACTTCTGCAAGTGATGACCATTATTATGGAAAAACAACGTGATTTCTTCTGGAAAGGTCCGGAGTATTTAAAGCCACTCGCTTTAAAAGAAGTAGCAGAAGAGTTAAGTGTGCATGAATCTACAATTAGCCGTGCAACGCGAAATAAATATGTGCAAACACCACACGGTTTATTTGAGATGAAATCGTTCTTTAGTAATGCCGTTTCAACTACTGAAGATGAAGCAGTTTCTACAAAACGTGTAAAACAATTTATTCAAATGCTTGTTGAGGCGGAGAATAAGAAAAAGCCACTTTCAGATCAAAAGATTTCAAAATTGTTAGAAGAAGAGCATGAAATCATTATTTCTCGAAGAACAGTAGCAAAGTATAGAGAACAAATGCATATTCCAGCGTCGTCATTACGAAAAACGATCGGATAGGTGAAGAAGATGAAAGTTGTACTGTATACAAAAAAAGATTGTGGCCTTTGCGTGAAGGCGAAACAAGTTTTACAGGAAGTACAATGTGAATATTCTTTTCAAATCGAGGAAATAGATATATATGAAGATAATGACCTTTTAGAAAAATACCACTTAATGATTCCGGTTGTAGAAATAGACGGAAAACAAGTAGAATATGGTAACATTCACAAAGGTGTCATAATAAACTATATAAAGAATGCAGTTAAGAGTTGAATAAGTTTCTATCTCCTGTTACAATAATACACGTAGCAGGGATTATTTTTTTAACCTATGTGGGACACAAAATGTCACTACGGGACGTAAAGTGACCACGAGGAAAAATGAACCAATGTAGTGAGGAGAAAAGATATGCGCTCATGGATTCAGAATACAAAAAAATTATTACCTGATCTGCTACCTGTTATGCAAACGAGAATGCAGATTCTTCAATACATTAGGCTCATGCAGCCGATTGGAAGAAGAAACTTATCAGCAAGTCTCGGTATGACAGAACGAGTATTGCGAAGTGAAGTTCAAGTTTTAAAAGAACAAAACTTAGTTCACGTCGCTTCTTCTGGAATGACTTTGACAGAAGAAGGAACAGCTTTAGTTCTTGCTTTGGAAGACTTTATGAAAGAAATTTCCGGGTTAAAGGTTTTAGAAAAGCAACTTAAGGAAACATTAGACTTGGATGAAGTTTTCGTTGTCCCTGGTGATAGTGATGAATCGCCGTGGGTCAAACTGGAGATGGGCCGTGCTTGTGTGACTTGTATAAAAGACCGTCTGACAGCGAATAATATCGTTGCTGTGGCTGGAGGAACTACGCTAGCTGCTGCTGCGGACATGATGCAGCTTGATTGCAAAGATTTACATATGCTATTTGTCCCAGCACGTGGTGGGATTGGAGAAGGCGTCGAATTAGAAGCCAACACCATTTGTGCCAAAATGGCGCAAAATACGATGAGTAATTATCGCTTATTGTATGTTCCAGACCATGTTAGTAGCGAAGCATATGCGTCTATTGTGACAGAGCCTTCCGTGAAAGAAGTTCTTGAGTTGATTCGATCTTCCAATATCGTCATTCATGGAATAGGTGATGCGTTAACAATGGCACGTCGCAGAAATACTTCAGAAGCAGATTGGTTAAAGATTCAAGCAAGCGAAGCAGTTGGCGAGGCTTTCGGTTACTACTTTAATGAACAAGGACATGTTGTTCATAAAGTAAGAACAGTTGGTATGCAACTTGAGGATTTACAAAATGTATCTCACGTTGTTGCAGTCGCTGGAGGTTCTTCAAAGGCAAAGGCAATACAGGCTGTAATTAAACAAGGGCACACTTCAATTCTAATTACAGATGAAGGTGCAGCAAAACAGTTAACAAAGGGTATTACCCTTTAATATAATCCCCCAAGGAGGAAATTCAAATGACTAAAATTGGTATTAATGGATTTGGACGTATCGGACGTAACGTATTCCGCGCAGCTCTTAACAACTCTGAGGTAGAAGTAGTAGCAATCAACGACTTAACAGATGCTAAAACATTAGCTCACCTTTTAAAATATGACACAGTTCACGGAACTTTAAATGCAGAAGTATCTGCTAACGAAAACAGCATCGTTGTTAACGGTAAAGAAATTAAAGTTATCGCTGAGCGTGACCCAGCTCAATTACCATGGAGCGACTACGGAGTAGAAGTAGTAGTAGAATCTACTGGCCGTTTCACTAAAAAATCAGACGCTGAAAAACACTTAGGTGGATCAGTTAAGAAAGTTATCATCTCAGCTCCAGCTTCTGACGAAGATATCACTGTAGTTATGGGTGTTAACCACGAACAATACGATGCAGCTAACCACAACGTAGTATCTAACGCTTCTTGTACTACAAACTGTCTAGCTCCATTCGCTAAAGTATTAAACGAAAAATTCGGCGTAAAACGCGGAATGATGACAACAATTCACTCTTACACTAACGACCAACAAATCTTAGACTTACCACACAAAGATTTACGTCGTGCTCGTGCAGCAGCTGAAAACATGATCCCAACATCTACTGGTGCAGCTAAAGCTGTAGCATTAGTATTACCAGAACTTAAAGGTAAATTAAACGGTGGCGCTGTACGTGTTCCAACTGCTAACGTTTCTCTAGTTGACCTAGTTGTTGAACTTGACAAAGAAGTAACAGTTGAAGAAGTAAATGCAGCATTCAAAGCAGCAGCTGAAGGCGAATTAAAAGGTATCCTTGGATACAGCGAAGAGCCATTAGTATCTATCGACTATAACGGATGTACAGCTTCTTCTACAATCGATGCATTATCTACAATGGTAATGGAAGGTAACATGGTTAAAGTACTTTCTTGGTACGATAACGAAACTGGTTACTCTAACCGTGTAGTAGACTTAGCAGCTTACATGACTTCTAAAGGTCTTTAATTCTTAATTATATAAGCTATCAATGACAAAACGAGGGAGAGGGTTTGTTCCCTCTCTCTCTTCTTTCGTTTTAAAAGCAAATGTGTTAAGCTTTTGAGTGGGTTTTGTCAATCCTAACTAGTAGTCGGAGGGAAATCCAATGAACAAAAAATCAATTCGTGACGTAGATTTAAAAGGTAAGCGTGTATTTTGCCGCGTTGACTTCAACGTACCTATGAAAGAAGGCAAAATTACTGATGAAACTCGTATCCGTGCAGCTCTTCCTACAATTCAATATTTAGTAGAGCAAGGTGCGAAAGTTATTTTAGCAAGTCACTTAGGCCGTCCAAAAGGTCAAGTAGTAGAAGAAATGCGTTTAACTCCAGTGGCAGCACGTTTAGGCGAGCTTCTTGGTAAAGACGTTAAAAAAGCAGACGAAGCATTCGGACCAGTTGCACAAGAAATGGTTGCAGCAATGAACGAAGGCGACGTATTAGTTCTTGAAAACGTACGTTTCTATGCGGGCGAAGAAAAGAACGATGCAGAACTTGCGAAAGAATTTGCAGCTCTTGCTGATATCTTCGTAAACGATGCATTCGGTGCAGCTCACCGTGCTCACGCTTCTACAGCAGGTATCGCAGACTACCTACCAGCAGTATCTGGCTTATTAATGGAAAAAGAGTTAGAGGTACTTGGAAAAGCACTTTCTAACCCAGAACGCCCATTCACAGCTATTATTGGTGGTGCGAAAGTAAAAGATAAAATCGGTGTAATTCGTCATCTACTAGACAAAGTAGATAACTTAATCATCGGTGGCGGACTTGCTTACACATTCGTTAAAGCTTTAGGTCATGAAATTGGTCTATCTCTATGTGAAGACGACAAGATTGAACTAGCTAAAGAATTTATGCAACTTGCAAAAGAAAAAGGCGTAAACTTCTACATGCCAGTTGATGTTGTAATCACTGAGGAATTCTCTGAAACTGCAACAACTCAAATCGTTAATATCGATTCTATCCCTTCTAACTGGGAAGGCGTGGACATCGGTCCTAAAACACGTGAAATTTATGCAGATGTAATTAAAAATTCTAAGCTTGTTGTATGGAATGGACCAATGGGTGTATTCGAAATGACTCCATTCTCACAAGGTACAAAAGCAGTAGGACAAGCATTAGCAGATGCAGAAGGTACATACTCTGTTATCGGCGGTGGTGACTCTGCAGCAGCTGTTGAAAAATTCGGTATGGCTGATAAAATGAGCCACATTTCTACTGGCGGCGGTGCGTCATTAGAATTCATGGAAGGCAAAGAGCTTCCAGGTGTAGTTTGTCTTAACGACAAATAAGTAGCAGCCAAAGAAAAAGGACGGTGCAAAGCATGCGTAAACCAATTATCGCAGGTAACTGGAAAATGAATAAAACTCTATCTGAAGCAGTTAGCTTCGTAGAGGAAGTTAAAGGTCAAATCCCAGCAGCTTCAGCTGTTGATGCAGTAGTTTGCTCTCCAGCTCTATTCTTAGAGCGCCTTGTAGCAGCGACTGAAGGAACAGATTTACAAGTAGGTGCACAAAACATGCACTTCGAAAAAAATGGTGCATTCACTGGCGAAATTAGCCCAGTAGCACTTAGCGACTTAAAAGTAGGCTACGTAGTACTTGGCCACTCTGAGCGTCGTGAAATGTTTGCTGAAACAGATGAGTCAGTAAACAAAAAGACTATCGCAGCATTTGAACATGGTTTAACACCAATCGTATGTTGTGGTGAGACTTTAGAAGAGCGCGAAAGCGGAAAAACATTTGATCTAGTAGCAGGTCAAGTGACAAAAGCACTTGCAGGTTTAACAGAAGAGCAAGTTAAAGCAACTGTTATCGCTTATGAGCCAATCTGGGCTATCGGTACAGGTAAATCTTCTTCTTCTGCAGATGCAAACGAAGTATGTGCGCACATCCGTAAAGTTGTTGCAGAAGCTGTTTCTCCAGCAGCTGCAGAAGCTGTTCGTATTCAATACGGCGGTAGCGTAAAACCAGAAAACATTAAAGAGTACATGGCACAATCTGACATCGACGGCGCTTTAGTTGGCGGTGCTAGCTTAGAGCCTGCTTCGTTCTTAGGTCTTCTGGGGGCGGTAAAATGAGAAAGCCAACAGCTTTAATCATTCTTGACGGTTTCGGACTTCGTGAAGAAACTTACGGGAATGCTGTAGCACAAGCTAAGAAACCTAATTTTGATGGTTACTGGAACAAATTCCCTCACACAACGCTTACAGCTTGTGGTGAGGCAGTAGGTCTTCCAGAAGGTCAAATGGGTAACTCTGAGGTTGGTCACTTAAATATCGGTGCTGGCCGCATTGTATATCAAAGCTTAACACGCGTTAACGTTGCAATTCGTGAAGGTGAGTTCGATAAGAACGAAACGTTCCAAAGTGCAATTAAAAGCGTAAAAGAAAAAGGTACTGCACTTCATTTATTTGGTTTACTTTCTGACGGTGGTGTGCACAGTCACATGAACCACATGTTTGCTCTTCTTCGCTTAGCAGCTAAAGAAGGCGTTGAGAAAGTATACATTCATGCATTCTTAGATGGCCGCGATGTTGGACCAAAAACAGCACAAAGCTATATCGATGCAACAAATGAAGTAATTAAAGAAACAGGAGTAGGACAATTCGCGACTATCTCTGGTCGTTATTACTCCATGGACCGTGACAAGCGTTGGGATCGCGTAGAAAAATGTTACCGTGCTATGGTGAATGGTGAAGGCCCTACTTATAAATCAGCAGAAGAGTGTGTAGAAGACTCTTATGCAAATGGTATCTACGATGAATTCGTATTGCCGTCTGTAATTGTTAACGAAGATGACACGCCAGTTGCAACAATCAATGATGATGATGCAGTTATCTTCTATAACTTCCGTCCAGACCGTGCAATTCAAATTGCTCGTGTATTTACAAACGAAGACTTCCGTGAGTTCGATCGTGGTGAAAAAGTACCTCACATTCCTGAATTCGTTTGTATGACACATTTCAGTGAAACTGTAGATGGTTACGTGGCATTTAAGCCAATGAACCTTGATAACACATTAGGTGAAGTTGTTGCGCAAGCGGGATTAAAGCAACTTCGCATCGCGGAAACTGAAAAGTATCCGCACGTTACATTCTTCTTTAGCGGTGGTCGTGAGGCTGAATTCCCAGGAGAAGAGCGTATCTTAATTAACTCACCGAAGGTTGCAACGTATGACTTGAAACCTGAAATGAGCATTTACGAAGTAACGGACGCTTTAGTAAATGAAATTGAAAATGATAAACATGATGTTATCATTCTTAACTTTGCGAACTGTGATATGGTTGGCCATTCTGGGATGATGGAACCAACAATTAAAGCAGTAGAAGCAACTGACGAATGTTTAGGAAAAGTTGTAGAAGCGATTCTTGCAAAAGATGGTGTAGCACTTATTACTGCTGACCATGGTAATGCGGATGAAGAATTAACTTCTGACGGAGAGCCAATGACAGCTCATACAACTAACCCGGTTCCTTTCATTGTTACTAAGAACGACGTAGAATTACGTGAAGATGGTATCTTAGGTGATATCGCTCCAACAATGCTTACACTTCTTGGTGTTGAGCAACCGAAAGAAATGACAGGTAAAACAATTATTAAATAATTTGCTTATATAAAAAGGAGAGAATTTATTATGTCAACAATTATTGATGTTTATGCTCGCGAAGTCCTTGACTCTCGTGGTAACCCAACTGTAGAAGTAGAAGTTTACACAGAAAGCGGCGCTTTCGGACGCGCTATCGTACCAAGTGGTGCATCTACTGGTGAACACGAAGCAGTAGAATTACGTGACGGTGACAAATCTCGTTACCTTGGTAAAGGTGTTATGAACGCAGTAAACAATGTTAACGAAGCAATCGCTCCAGAAATCGTTGGTTTCGACGTAACTGACCAAGCTGGTATCGACCGTGCTATGATCGAATTAGATGGCACTCCAAACAAAGGTAAACTAGGTGCTAACGCTATCCTTGGTGTATCTATGGCAGTAGCTCACGCAGCAGCTGACTTCGTAGGTCTTCCATTATACCGTTACCTTGGTGGATTCAATGCAAAACAATTACCAACTCCAATGATGAACATCATCAACGGTGGTTCTCACGCTGATAACAACGTAGACTTCCAAGAGTTCATGATCTTACCAGTTGGTGCTCCAACATTCAAAGAATCAATCCGTATGGGTGCTGAAGTATTCCATGCACTTAAAGCTGTATTACATGACAAAGGTCTTAACACTGCAGTAGGTGACGAAGGTGGATTCGCTCCAAACCTTGGTTCTAACCGTGAAGCATTAGAAGTAATCATCGAAGCTATCGAAAAAGCTGGTTACAAAGCTGGCGAGAACGTATTCTTAGGAATGGACGTTGCTTCTTCTGAGTTCTACAACAAAGAAACTGGTAAATATGACCTTGCAGGCGAAGGCCGTACTGGCTTAACTTCTGCAGAAATGGTTGATTTCTATGAAGAGCTTTGCAAAGACTTCCCAATCATCTCTATCGAAGATGGTTTAGACGAAAACGACTGGGATGGTCACAAATTATTAACTGAGCGTATCGGTGATAAAGTACAATTAGTTGGTGACGATTTATTCGTAACTAACACTCAAAAACTTGCTGAAGGTATCGAAAAAGGTATCTCTAACTCAATCTTAATTAAAGTTAACCAAATCGGTACTTTAACTGAGACTTTCGAAGCTATCGAAATGGCTAAACGTGCTGGTTACACAGCAGTTGTATCTCACCGTTCTGGTGAAACTGAAGATGCTACAATCGCTGACATCGCAGTTGCAACTAACGCTGGCCAAATCAAAACTGGTTCTATGAGCCGTACTGACCGTATTGCTAAGTACAACCAATTATTACGCATCGAAGATGAACTAGGCGAAATCGCTGTTTACGATGGTATCAAATCTTTCTACAACATCAAACGATAATTGTAGAAAATAACGACAGACCGTGAGAAATCACGGTCTGTTTTTTTATGTTAAAATTGCTCATCCGTCATAATTGACATGAAATGTTTAAAGAAGCGGTTATAATCAAAATCAATTGCGATTTGATGAATCGGCCGATCAATAAATGGTTTAGATTCTTCTAAAAAGCGGAATTCTCCAATGCTTGCTCCTTGTGCATAAGATTCTGTCATGACAACGATAGGTGATTTGTGATACGTAAACATAGAGTTATCAAGTAAAGCGAGTATTGGCATTGTGTCATGAAAGGGGCTTCCCTTTAAATGTGGTAGGGCGTCTTTATAATATCCGTAGTAATAATGATCAAATAACAGTTTGACGAGTGGGGCTTTTCCTTTTGCTTCAATATATTCAGCCATTTCTGGTGTAATGATGGAATACTGGGTGACGTTTAATGGATAGATGTACATGTTAGGTGAGGATTGAAGGACTATATTAGCGGCAGTAGAATCGCCATAAAAGTTTGCTTCAGAAATAGGTGTAACATTACCAGGGTGCAAAAAGGCACCGCCCATTACGTAGTAAGATTTAATTTGCTTCATTAGCTGTTTACATAGGATGAATAAGATTGCGAGGGAGGTAAGTCTTCCTAAACTTACAATGATTAATTCATCTTTATACTGTTCAATAAGAGGAATAACTTCGAAAAAATTCTCCATTTCTCCGTTAGTTACATTCCCCTTTGGAATAATTGGTCCGAGCCCTTGTTTCCCGTGTACATCTGTAAAAAAAGCAGGTGGGGCACCAGTAAGTGGACGCTCTGATCCACCAAATATCTTGATATTTCTATCCTTCGTTTCGTTCATAAAAAAATGAGCATTTTGTACGGCCATTTCCTTTGGAACATTGCCGTAATCAGCAACAATGCCGATGATTTCTATTTCATCGATGAAGAACGCTAAGAGGAGAGCCATCGTATCATCAATCCCAGGATCACAAAAAATAAGAACTTTTTTGGGCATATGTTCACCACCTATCTTCTTTATATATATGTAAGTTTAAGGATAAAAAGATTATTTTATTGAAATAACAATCGTATAAATTCAGAAAATAAAAACTTTTTACATTAGGTCAATGTTTTTGACTTAATTTCCGCGCGGAAATTAAGTCATATCAAGGTTGTAAGCGTGTAACATAGGCTGCTTTTGCTGTCAAGTTGATAAATTGCAGCTTTTTACAATTTATACTATGATAAAGATATTAACAGAAGATCGTATAAACATGAGGGATGATGAACATGAAATTTACAAAGATTCTTGTCCAAATTGCTGCTCTTTATGTTTTCTATATGGTTGGAACTTGGGTGCAAGAAATGTTAAATATTCCGATTCCAGGAAGTTTGATTGGGATGTTCCTCTTACTTGTTTTACTTAGCCTAAAAGTTCTTCCAGTGAAATGGTTCGATTTAGGAGCAGAAACACTCGTTGCTATTATGCCGTTTTTATTAATTCCGCCAACGCTTGGCCTAATGAATTACGGTGCTTTTTTTATGAGTAAAGGAATTTCTCTTTTCATTACAATTGTAGCGAGTACATTTTTAATTATTATTGTCGCAGGACATACAGGACAATATCTTGCGAATAGAAAGGAAAGAGAATCGAGATGAGCCAAATATTAATCGGAATCGGTTGGGTTCTTTTTACGGTGCTATTATACCAATTATCTAAAAAAATCTATAAAATATTTCCAACACCATTCACCATTCCAATGCTTGTAGCAACAGGATTAATGGCTTTCTTATTTATCATGCTTGATATACCATATCAACATTATATGGAAAGTGGTGGCGGCTGGATTGCAAAACTGCTCGGACCCGGTGTTGTAGCATTTGCAATTCCTCTTTATAAACAACGTCACGTTCTGCAAAAGTATGTTGTACCAATTGCTGGTGGCGTATTAGTAGGTACAACAGTTGCTATTGCGAGTGATTTTGCTATTGCGTCACTTATGGGAACGGATAAAAGCTTAATTTTATCTTCTTTACCAAAGTCGGTGACAATGCCAGTTGCAATGAGTGTTTCAGAGCAAGTAGGTGGTGTACCGTCATTAACAGCAGCATTCGTTGTTATCGCAGGTATTACTGGAACGATTACCGGCCCGCTTTTATTAAAATGGAGCCGTGTTACAAACTCTGTTGGTAAAGGTATCGGATTTGGGTGTGCTTCTCATATTATGGGTGTAATGAGAGCGATGAAAAATAATGAACATGAAGGTGTTATTGGATCGGTAACAATGACATTAACAGCAATTTTGACATGTTTGCTGGGACCTTTATTTGCAATGATGTTCATGTAATAGAAGAAAAGCGAGAGCAACCCTATAGCTCTCGCTTTTCTATAGAATTTATGCTACAGTTACAATAACTGAATCTTTGTAGGAGGTACGCCAAGTGCATACGTTATTATCCGTTTTACTTATTATTGTATCGATTTTAATGATTGTTATGGTACTTATGCAGTCTAGTAATAGCTCAGGCCTTTCAGGTGCAATTTCAGGCGGTGCAGAGCAATTATTTGGTAAGCAAAAAGCACGTGGAATTGAAGCAGTATTAAACCGTATTACGATTGTTTTAGCTGTTCTATTCTTCGTATTAACAATTGCTGTTACGTACTTAAATTTATAGAATTGAAAGAAGAAGCGTTAGTAAGTTGTACTAATGGTTCTTCTTTTTTTATTTTGCCATTTGAAAGATGTTTCTAATTAGATTATAGAAATATAAATATGGTACACTAGATATAGAAAGAATACGACTAGATTACAGAAGAGAAAGAGGAGAAGTACATGATGAAATTAGCATCTCCGAAACCATTTACATTTGAAGGTGGAGACCGCGCTGTTTTATTATTACATGGATTCACAGGAAACTCAGCTGATGTACGTATGTTAGGGCGTTTCTTAGAAAAGAAAGGCTACACTTGTCATGCGCCAATTTATAAAGGGCACGGTGTACCACCAGAAGAGCTTGTTCATACAGGTCCTGAAGATTGGTGGCAAGATGTAACGGAGGCGTATCAGCTTTTAAAAGATAAAGGCTTTGAGAAAATTGCTGTTGTTGGATTGTCACTTGGCGGCGTATTTTCTTTAAAATTAGGTTATACAGTACCAGTTTTAGGTGTAGTGCCAATGTGTGCACCAATGTATATTAAGAGTGAAGAAACAATGTACCAAGGTATATTGGCGTACGCCCGCGAATATAAAAAGCGTGAACAAAAATCACTAGAGCAAATCGAACAAGAAATGTTGGAATTCCAAAAGACACCGATGGATACATTAAAAGCATTACAACAATTAATTGCTGACGTACGTAACAATGTGGACATGATTTATGCGCCAACATTTGTTGTACAAGCGCGTCATGATGAAATGATTAATACAGATAGTGCTAACATTATTTATAACGGTGTAGAATCAACGTTAAAAGACATTAAATGGTATGAAGACTCTACGCATGTCATTACACTTGATAAACAGCGTGACGAGCTACATGAGGATGTATATAACTTCTTGGAGCAACTAGATTGGTAAGATCTAGTTGCCTCTTTTTTTCATAAGGAATTTTTTGTGAAAACTGTAAAAATCATAAGGGGAGTATTAAAGTTTCGCTTTATACATCCCCTATCTTTCGGATACACTAAATAATATAAGGTTTTAAAGGAGGTATTTTTGCTTGGAAGAAATCACACAAGAACATATTGATAAGTTGTTATTATTTATGAGAGAAGAAGCGTATAAACCGTTAACGATACAAGAGTTAGAAGAGGCATTTGGAATTGAAGGTTCTGAAGGCTTTAAAGATTTTGTAAAGGCACTTGTAATGATGGAAGAGAAGGGACTTGTTATTCGTACGCGTAGCAATCGTTACGGTCTTCCTGAAAAAATGAATTTAGTACGTGGTAAGTTAATTGGACATGCACGTGGCTTTGCATTCGTTGTACCAGACGAGAAGAAAACGGGAGACGATGATCTTTTCATCCCGCCTACAGAATTAAACGGTGCACTTCATGGCGATACAGTATTAGCACGCCTTAGTTCTCAATCGAGCGGTTCGCGTCAAGAAGGTTCAATTATACGCATTTTAGAACGTGGCACGAAAGAACTAGTTGGTACATATACAGAATCGAAAAACTTTGGATTTGTTATACCTGACAATAAGCGTTGGACGAGTGATATCTTTATCTTGAAAAGCGCATCAATGGGTGCTGTAGAAGGTCATAAAGTAGTTGTGAAAATTACGAGTTATCCAGAGAATCGTTTAAGTGCAGAAGGTGAAGTTATTCAAATTCTAGGTCATAAAAATGATCCAGGAGTAGATATTTTATCTGTTATTCATAAACATCATTTACCTTTAGCGTTCCCTGAAGAAGTGATGGAGCATGCAAACAGTGTACCAGAAACGATTTCAGAAGAAGATTTAAAAGATCGCCGTGACCTGCGTGACCAAATGATCGTAACAATTGACGGTGCAGACGCGAAAGATTTAGATGACGCTGTTACAGTAACGAAGCTTGAGAACGGTAACTATAAGCTTGGCGTTCATATTGCGGATGTAAGTCATTACGTGCAAGAAGGTTCTCCAATTGATGTAGAAGCAGCGGAGAGAGCGACGAGTGTATATCTTGTTGACCGTGTAATTCCGATGATTCCGCACCGTCTATCTAACGGTATTTGTTCATTAAATCCGAAAGTAGATCGTCTGACATTATCTTGTGAAATGGAAATCAACAACTTAGGTGACGTTGTAAAACACGAGATTTTCCAAAGTGTAATTAAAACGACAGAGCGTATGACGTATGCTGACGTAAGAAGCATTTTAGAAGATGAGGACGAAGAATTAATTAAGCGCTATGAGTCGCTTGTACCGATGTTTAAAGAGATGGGGCAATTGGCACAAATCCTACGTGGAAAACGTATGCGCCGCGGTGCAATCGACTTTGATTTTAAAGAAGCGAAAGTATTAGTAGATGAAGAAGGAAAACCGACAGACGTTGTTATGCGTGATCGTTCTGTATCAGAGAAGTTAATTGAAGAATTTATGCTTGTTGCGAACGAAACAGTAGCAGAACATTTCCACTGGATGAACGTACCATTCATGTACCGTGTCCATGAAGATCCGAAAGAAGATAAGTTAGAGCGTTTCTTCGAGTTTGTAACGAACTTCGGATATGCAGTAAAAGGACGCGCAAATGAAGTACATCCTCGTGCGCTGCAACAAATTCTTGAAATGGTGCAAGGACAGCCTGAAGAGGTAGTCATTTCAACAGTTATGCTTCGTTCCATGAAGCAAGCACGTTACGATGCGGATAGCTTAGGACATTTCGGTTTATCAACTGAGTTCTACACGCATTTCACATCGCCAATTCGTCGTTACCCAGATACGATTGTTCATAGATTAATTCGTGAATACATCATTAAAGGTAAAGTCGACAATGAAACACAAGCAAAATGGCGTGAAAAATTACCTGAGATTGCAGATCATTCTTCTAATATGGAACGCCGTGCTGTTGAAGCAGAACGTGAAACAGACGAAATGAAAAAGGCAGAGTATATGGTTGATAAGATCGGCGAAGAGTATGACGGTATGATTAGCTCTGTAACAAACTTCGGTTTATTCGTAGAGCTTCCAAATACAATTGAAGGTCTTGTACACGTTAGCTACTTAACGGATGATTACTACCGTTATGACGAGCAGCATTTCGCAATGATTGGAGAACGTACAGGTAACGTATTCCGCATCGGTGACGAAATTACCATTCGCGTTATTAACGTAAACAAAGACGAGCGTGCAATCGACTTTGAAATCGTTGGCATGAAAGGTACGCCTCGTCGTAAGTTCAAAGATCGTCCAGTCGTTATCGAACAGCCAAGAACAGGCAGAAAGAAACGCGGTGGACGTAGCGAGCGTAGTAATGAGCGCGGCGGAGAACGTGGCACAGGTAGAAAATTTGACCGTGGTGGCAAAGGTAAAGGCACAGGCAAAGGAAGAGGATCAGCGTCTGCTTCCGCGTCAGCATCAGCTAGCCAGCCAGGGAAAAAAGATGGTAACGGCAAGAAGAAAAAAGCATTCTTCGAAAACGTACCAGGATTCAAGAAGAAAAAGAAAAAGCGTAAGTAAGAAAAGGATGGCTTCGCTTTGATGAAAAGCGAGGCTTTTTCTTTTTTATCCCGCATTAACGGGCAGTAAGACTCCCACCTCAAAATTCAGCGAAAGCAAAGAATTTAGGTGGGGGATCAACTGCCCATAAAAGTCCGATTGGTGAGGGCTGATAATCAGTGGGGATGAAGAAAACCCCCACTGATTAAAGTTTCACTTTATTGGTGGCTTGAGAGCGAGCCACTTTCGCTTTTTAATGGAATCCAGCTACAGTGGCTAGAATGTTCGGCGGCTTCGCTTCTTCCCAAGAGGCAAAGAGCGCCTCAAGGTCAGAAGCTCCATCCACCTCACATTCTGAGCGAGCCACTTTCGCTTTTTAGTAACATTTGTTACAATAGTAAAAATAGAGGAGGGACGTTATATGCCAAAGGGTACAGGTAAGGTTATTGCACAAAATAAAAAAGCTTTTCATGATTATTTCATCGAAGAAACATACGAAGCAGGGCTTGTCCTTCAAGGAACGGAAATTAAGTCGATTCGCGCTGGACGCGTGAACTTGAAAGATGCATTTGCTCGTGTACATAATGGTGAAGTATGGGTTCATAATATGCATATTAGCACGTACGAACAAGGGAATCGTTTCAACCATGATCCGCTTCGTACGAGAAAGTTACTTCTTCATAAAAAAGAAATTGAGAAGTTAACAGGTGCTTCAAAAGAAACAGGTTATGCATTAGTTCCAGTTAGAATCTATTTAAAAAATGGATTTGCAAAAATGGCACTTGGTTTAGCAAAAGGTAAGAAACAATACGATAAGCGTCACGATTTAAAAGAGAAAGAAGCAAAACGTGAAATTGCACGCGCGTTCCGTGATCGTCAAAAGATGTAATACAGATATTTACATTTGTAAAACGGCGCGCGTATGTTATAATAACTTATGTAAGGTTGTTGCACATTGAAAAACAGCTCTTAGTAGCTATCACGAAATTTTCTTCGTATGCTCCATTTTTATCATGGGGACGTTACGGATTCGACAGGGATAGTTCGAGCTTAGGTTGCGAGTCGAGGGGATCGGCCTCGTTAAAACGTCAAAGCCTATAATTGGCAAACAAAACAATCTTTCTTTAGCTGCTTAATTGCACTAAAGGTTCCTCCCTCCATCGTCCATGTGGTAGGGTAAGGGACTCAAACTAAGTGGACTACGCCGGAGTTCGCCGTCTGAGGACAAAGGAAGAGAACAACCAGACTAGCAACTCGGAAGCCTGTCGATAGGCCGAAGAGTTCGCGAAATGCTAATATATCGACTACACTCGTAGAAGCTTAAGTGCCGATATTTTTGGACGTGGGTTCGACTCCCACCGTCTCCACCAATACATATTTGGTGGTTTTTTATTTTGTGTTGTGATATGAACCATAAGTTTGCCGGAACGGCAAGCTTATGGTTCTTTTTGTTTACGGCAAACTTATGCTTCTCTTATTATAATAATTGTGTTGTAAGGTGATAATATTAGGTAATAAATATTTTAGTGACATTGTTTTTCTGAGTGGACAATATTATAATTAATAAAGGAAGTTTTTGTTATTATTAATCGTATGGAGGGAGTGTATCAAATGCTGCAATTTAAGATTTTTGAACTTTTTAATTTTAGTGAAGAAGATTTAAAAAAGGTTCAAAATATATTTGTGGGTAATGATTTAATTCTTCTTGATGAGAATTACATAGCTATTACATACGATTATGCTACGAATAGTTATATTGAATTATTAAAGAAAGCCAAAAAGGTAGAGAACATCCGGCAGGTAATTTTAACGTCAAGGCATTTTTTTAATTTAATAAATTATGCTGTTAATACAAACTCTTCCATTAGTGACTTGAAGTTTGTTTCGCAAATTCCTGAAGAAAGTATAGAATTTGTACATGATTATATTGAATTGATAAATTCATCTATGACAGAAAAAAAAGGTGAATTTAAAAATCGGTTGTTTAATGAGCTAGACTGGTTGATTTATGATGAATGTATTGATATAGAAAAATTATCGATCTTAACAAAATTCAGTGATTCTCGACTGTATAAAAAGGTAGAGCTATATAGCAATGGAGTTGTTACAGTAAACAGCGATTATGTTTCAGCTGAGGTAAAAAAATTGGTTTTATCAATTATTAAGGGGATAGTTCATGCTTAGGTCATTAATAAATTTGCGAAATATCCTGGCGGAATGGATTATACTATTAAGCCCTGTCTTAGCAATTTTTATAATGTATATATTAAAGGTTGATGTAGCTACATTCATATCAAATTTTATTCCTGCTCTTCAAGAGGCGATTAGTGCTAAACCAGGTATAGGTTTTACTATCAATACTGCCCTTATTGCGTTATTAGTGAATTTATTTATTAAAATCTTTAAACATCCAGGGAAACTAGAAATTGAAATGAAAAGCTTAAAAACTAGAAAAGATAATTCTGTCTTAGAAGTAAATAATCCTCGTAAGCGAGTCAATATTGATTTAACGTGTAATGCAAATTTTAAATTCATGTGGTTAAAGAAAGTTATTCAAAAATGTGGGAGAATGAAGTTAGTTCTATATTTTCCTCATTGGGTAGACTATAATATCGAAAATGAAAGCGATTTTAAAAGAAACACAATAGAGAAGAAACGAAATGAAGATAAGTTAGAAATTGATTTAGGACATGCTCTACAGGAACATATGAAAACAGGGAAATTCTCTGTAATTGTAAAAGTTGGTCCTAATGTCGTTGATAAGAAGGAAGATTATATTATAAGCAAGTTTGTTGTTGAATCGAAAAGCAAGTTTAGCAAATGTTTAACTTATATTTTAATTATTTTATTTCTGGATTTTAACGAATCACAGCATTTGGTAGAAGCAAGAAATGATGATTAAAGAGGGAGAGGGACATTTTGAACAAATTTTGTATTTTACATTTACATCAGTTTGATAGCTTAGAAGAATTTCAGCGACTTTTACAAGAAAATCGAAATATTGAATATCCTCAAATAGGGTGTGTAGAGGATCAATTGTACTGTAGTATAATTGATGTACCAGATTTTCCTATTGCAGATGTAACAACTTTAGAATTTGATGATGAACTTGTAAATTATTTATATTTTACAGGATCTATAGAAACGCAAAAACGAGTAGGGCCCTATGATAATCATGGGCAATTAAAACCGAGAGAAGAACGCGTAAGTAAATTTTCTTCAGATATATTGGTTTTTGAAAATAGGAATCGATTATTTGCTATAGTTTTTTGTGGCGCTACAAACGGGAAAAAGGTAATGAAAAAGTTATTTCCTTCAGTAACATTTGGACTTATTGAGCCATTTAATGATGGATTAACTGAGGATGTACTATATTGGTTATTTAAGCATTATATAGATGTTCCCGATGAGTCTCTATCGGAAGAACAGGATATTTTTGTTACTGCATTAGAAAGCTATATGGGGACTACGAGAGATAATGTAAACGCTGTAAAAGGTGATGGAACAAGAATATCAACCATTTTAGGCACATTAGCTTTTTTATTTCAGAACGATAAATTAAAAGCACTAAGACCACAAATCCAATATATGGATGAAACGGTATTGGTAGAAATGAGATTAACTGGTACCCTTACGTTATGGCCAAACTCATATGTTGGTAATTATTTTAGAGCATTGACAGGTATTGAAAAACAAAATGCACTCGCTATATATGTTTTTCTCAAGATTTTACCTTCGGTAGTTGAGTGCTATAATAATAATATTGACAATCAAGCATGGTCACCACAATTAAAAATTGACTTTGTAAAACGTTTGGGATCAATGATTAGACAAAGAGTTGATGCTGAATTGATAAGGATTGAACAAGAATCGAGAGGCCTTGTAGATATTCCTCTTATGGAGAATGATGAAGATGAGGATATTGATGAATTTGATGAATAGGCATTAAAGAATTCCTTAAATATAAGGAGTAAATAAGAGGATGGTTTCTTCATTAGAAGAAACCATCTTTTTTGGTGTCAAGCATTAATTGGCCAATCTCTATATTTCTCCTTTGCTTCATCAACAATCGCGTTCATAATAAATTGTAGTTGTTGACCAGAAACTTTTTCTTTAATAAGAACTTTTGTAACGGCAATACGTACTTTTGCTAAAACATCGGTACGATGAACCTCTGTCCAGCCAGGACGAAATTCTCTCTTCATTTCTTTAATTACTTTGTGAACTAAATCGGCAATAAACTTATTTTCAAAGGAATGTTCCCCCATGTTAGCGATAATCTCATAGAAGGAAGCTTCTTCTTCGGTTAGCCCTAAATCTTTACGTTTTTGTTCCTCAGTCATCATTTCATTACGCATTTCTGTCATAATACGTACTACGTCTGCTGCATTAATAATGCGGTTATGATATTCATTTAATGTTTTCTCTAATAGCTCACTCATTTTTTGAGATTTTGCCTTGTTTTTAGAAAACGTTAATTTTACTTGGTCTTCTAATAGTTGTTTCAATAATTTTAAACGTAAATCTTCATGTTTTTTATCTTTTACGTCTAATATAAATGCTTCATCTAGAATAGATACATCTGGCTTTTCTATACCTGCAACGGCAAATATATCAATTGTTTGGCGGGTTACGAGACTATCATCTATTAATTTGTTTAATTTTTGTTTTAATTGTTCTTCTGCTTGAAAATCCTTCATACTAATTTTGCGTATTTGGGTTTTTACAATTTCATAAAGCAATATTTCATCTACTACAGGTCTTACAATCATTTCGTTAGAAACAAGTTTATAGGATTTAGATAATTTTAATTGAGCCTCTAAGAAATCTTTTTCTATATCCATACCTAAAAACTTTCCTAGTAGTGTTGCAAATAAATCTTCTTGCTCAATTTTATTCAATTTGCGCCAATCTTTCGGACGTAAATGTACTGGTACATATTGTCGTATAATCTCTAAATTCCCCCAAAATATCTCTAATGCTTCTTCCATATCAAAAAGTGCTTCTTTTGGTGGTTCGATACTATTTGTATATTGTTTTGTTGCCTGTTTTAATTGGTCTACAATACCGATGAAATCAATAATTTGACCGCCTTCTTTTTCTGGAAACACCCGGTTAACACGTGCGATTGCTTGAATTAAGTTATGACCTTTCATAGGTTTGTCGACATATAGAAATGTCATTGGTGGAAAATCTGAACCTGTTAAGAACATATCTACAACTAAGCATAGTTTTAATGGATCTTTTGGATCTGCTAATCTTTCTTTGATAACTTTCTTTTCTTCTTCATTTTTTATATGTGAGTATTGGCTACCTTGTTGTACGTCTTTCCATTCTATTGGATCGTCTGTTCTTCCTCCTGTCATAACAATTTCCATTTGTGGGCAATTAGGTATTTTCTTTAGTTGGTCATACAAAGCTACGCAAATATGCCGACTCATCGTTACTATTAAGCCTTTTGCAAAAGGTTGCTCAATGCTAGCCGTATTAAAGTGGTTTACAATTTCTTTTGCTAATTGCTCTAATCGTTTTGGTGTTCCAACGACCTTTTTTAATGCTGCATATTGACGCTTGTACTTTTCTAATGCATCATCATTTGAACCATAAGCAACGATGTCAGCTAATTCTTCATCAATATTTAGATTAGTTAAATCTAATGGAATTAAGCGAGAGTCATATGTTAATTTAACAGTTGCACCATCGTTTACCGATTGAACCATGTCATATGTATGAATTATAGGCCCGAATTGTTCTGTAGTATCTCTTCCAATCATAGAAATTGGTGTACCTGAAAAGGCAACATGAGAAGCATTTGGTAAAGCTTGTCTTAAGTTCCCCGCAAATCCTTTTACACCATATTGAGTGCGGTGTGCTTCATCGGCAATAACAATAATATTGGAACGATCAGATAATATAGGGTGTTCATTTTCATTATCTTTTAAGCGGAATTTTTCAATTGTAGATAATACAATTTGTCCACCTTCATTTTGTAATAAATCACGTAAATCATCTGCTGAACTTGCTTGAAATACCTTGCCTATAAAACTTTCCGCACTAACAAATGTTTTATATAATTGTTCATCTAAATCTGTGCGATCTACCTGCAAAACAATTGTTGGGTTTTTTAAACCTTTTGAACGGCGTAGTAAATTTGCTAAAAATAGCATAGTAAAAGATTTACCTGAACCGGTACTATGGAATACCGTTCCAATCTTTTTATTTCCATTTGGACCAGAAGCCCGTAACGCTTCCTCGTATGCAATCGTTGCTCCAAAATATTGATGGTACTTTGCCCCGATTTTAACACTAGCCTGTCCTTGTGCTTTAAAGAAGATAAATCGTTGAATGTACTCCAATAAACGTTCCTTTGAAAATAATCCTTCAATTAATGTTTTCATAGATAATATAGGATTATTTTCAATTGTACGTCCATCTTTTGACTTCCATTCGGAAAAATATTCAAATGAAGCAAAGGGCATCCCATGCATTGTTTGTACTCCATCTGATAGGACAACAAAAGCGTTGTAGTCAAATAGTTGTGGAATATCTTTTACATAATGTTGTAATTGTAAATGGGCACCTCGAACAGATGGGTCTTCACGGTAAGGGCTCTTTAATTCAAAAACAACTAATGGAATACCATTAATATAAATGATAATATCAGGCCTGCGAGAAAAACGGCCCTCAATTGCTAGCTGGTTCATAACAATGAAATCATTATTTTTTGGGGTACCCCAATCTATTAAATTAACATCTGTATATTTTGTTTTTCCGTTTTCTTCATAAGAAAAAGTATATCCTTTAACTAGGAGTTCATGAAAACGTTCATTTCTTTTTTCTACATCCAATCCATCTATTGTGGTTAATAATGAGACTAAGCGTGGAATCTCATTAGATGGAATCATTTTATATTTATCATAAAGGAACGTTGATAAACGTTCCTTTATTATTACTTCATGTAAATTATTGCGTGTCATCCATTGGTGCGCTGGTAAGTATGTGTAACCTTCTTGTTGTAGTCTCTCGATGGTTGTTTGTTCAAAATCTGATTCATACAACCGACTAGCCATTTATTAACACCTCTTTCGTTATTTGTGCGGCTTTTGTTACTTTAATCTCTCCCGAGAGTAGTCGGGGTAAAAGATAGTTACGTGTTTCTGTCAAAGTTCGATTTTGATAAATATTTAGCATTATTTGGTTTGTTAAATTTAATAGCATATCATTGAATTTTAATAATACTTCTTTAGGAGGAATTGCTACCTTAAATTCACCCATTTGTCTCCAATTTGTTCTTGGCATTCTCGTGCCAGAAGAAGAATTGCTGCAATAATCAATAAACACATCTTGACTAAGAATACAGACTAAAAAACCATAAAACACCTCTTCTTTAGCGTTAACAACTAATATATCTGTAGAACAAATACCATTAATGGGTGCAATTCCTACCTTTTTGAAATAAGGGCGTAATTTACCAAATAAGATATCCCCTTTAGAAAAAAATGTTTTTGAGCTAGTTACTTTTTCTGAGGTTTCCCAATCTAATAGCGCAATACTTCTTTTTGGCATATGCTCTAATCCAATATAAGGAACAATACTTTCAAGTTTAGCTACATTAACATTTTTTCCAACTACCTTAGCGAAATCTTTTAACTTCCCTACTTTCCATCCTTTTGGAATTAATCCTAACTCACTTTCTTCAAATTCTTCATCTTGAGATAATCCAAAATCAATAGCCAAATGTTTATATAATGTTTGTGCCATCTGTTCGAGAGTGTGATTGATATCAAAATTTATCTCTATTTTATCTTCAATAGACCCGATTAAATCTGCAATTTGGTTTTGTATTTTAATAGAAGGTAATTTAATGGGAAGAGGGTGCACATGATTCCTATTTAAGGTAGGGACACCGCTACCAAAATTGAATTTGTGAAAGTTAAAATTCTCAAGTAAATATGCCACAAATTTTGGATTGTTTCCCTTAAAATCTTGGACATATAAAGTGGTATTTAAAGGCCAAAAATCCTCTTTAATATAAAAAGATTTTCCTAAAGTACCACTTCGTCCAGTTACTACTCCAGGGCCTTTTACCTTACATTCATTGTGATTACCTACTAAACCATTTGAAGCATATATGGGGAAGGGACCATTGCTTCTTTTGCCAGTAGGTAAGTCGTAGCCACGTTTTAGAGTAATGGCATCACCTAAGGTGCAAGTTATCCAATCGCTCATAACATTCCCTCCAACTTCTTTAAAATTTGCTTTTGAAGTTGATCACTTTCTTCAAACTGGTTACGTAATGTTGTAATTAATTCACCCATTTTTTCTTCAAATGGTATACCATCATCTATTTCTGTTTCCGTGCCTACATAAATACCAGAAGTTAATTTATAGTCTTGCTTTCGTACCTCTTCTAATGAGGCTACTTTACAAAATCCTACTTTGTCGTCATATTTTCCATCTATATTACGATATTGGTGATATACATTGGCTATTTCATTAACTTCTTTTTCCGTTAATACTTTTTGGCGACGTGATACTAATTCTCCTAACTCCCGAGCATCAATAAATAAAATTTCTTTTTTGCGTTCTCGATAGCTATGATTTCCATCCCTGTTTTTACTTAAAAAGAATAGACAACAAGGTATACCTGTTGTAAAGAATAATTTTTCAGGTAATTGAACGATACAGTCGATATAGCCTTGTTCGATTAACGCTTGTCGTACTTCTTTTTCACCATTAATATTTGTTGTCATAGCACCATTCGCGATAACATATCCCGCTGTACCAACATCACTTAAGTGATGCAAGAAATGCTGCATCCAAGCATAGTTAGCATTACTATCCGTTATTTTTACTCCTTCTAATCCCAATACATTGAAACGTGGGTCATCATTAGGAATACGGTCTGCACCCCAATCTTTCATATTAAAAGGTGGATTTGCAATAACATAGTCTGCTTTTAAATCAGGGAATTGATCATTTAGTAAAGAATCACCTAAACGAATATCAGCATTGATACCATGTAACAATACGTTCATTTTGCCTAATCGTACGTTGTTTTCTTTGATTTCTTGTCCATAAAAAGACAAGTTACGATTATGTTGAGAATAGTCATCAGATTGAATAAACATCCCACCTGAACCGCATGCTGGATCAAAGACCTTTCCCTCTGTTGGCTCAAGCATAGCAACTAATAAGTTTACAATAGAGGACGGTGTAAAGAACTCTCCACCACGTTGTCCTTCTGTAGATGCAAAGTTTCCGATAAAGTATTCATACACTCGGCCTAATATATCAACACTATTTTCGTTGGAGGCACTAAAAGCATCACGTGAAAAAATAGTAATAAGTTGAGCGACATTCTCTATTGGTAAAGAAGTTGCACGTTGGAAGATTCGAGGTAAGGTTCCTTGTAATTCTGTGTTTGTTTCCTCAATCAACTTCATAGCGTTGTCAATTATTTCTTTAATGTTAGATTGATTTGCATTAGCACGGATATAGTCCCAATGAGCCTTTTCTGGAATTATAAAGACATTGTCGGATCTATATAAATCATCCATGCTAAGAAATGTTTCACGTATTAAGTTATCTCCGGCTGCATAAAAATCACTGTCCGGATTATCCGTCATAGCTTCAATTTGTGCTTTACGTTTGTCATAACGTAACGATAGATATCTCATGAAAATTAGTGGTAGTACATAATGCTTATAATCAGCCGGTGAAACCGGACCGCGTAATTGGTTCGCTGCATCGAATAAATCTGTTTGGAAATTTATATCTGCCTTAGGTTGAGTACTCATTATAATCCTCCTGCTAGTACATTCATTATATTTAATTATATCATTCATCGAGTTTTTAGAATAAGGATTCATAAATGTTTTATTTGGAAGAATTAGTAGTTTATATACGAACATATATGTCCATATTTGTAATAGGATATTTTACAAAGTGCGGTGTTGAAATTGCATTATGCATATTCAAAAAGAAGTCAATTATATGGAGTTAAATCTATGGGAGTAGGAAGTCCTTATATTGAATGCTTAACAAGTTACTTGATTAGGTTATCAGAAGTACATAAAGTTTATCCGTCCTCGTTACTTTCTTATATCGTTGCACCAATACTTGATAAAGAATTTTTTATCAACAGTGTTAAAAGGGGAGGGAATAGATTTTACGATGGTGCCCGAACAATTAATACTTTTGAAAAAAATGCTGTAGACATGGTAACTGTTTTAGAAGATCTAACAGGAGTAAAGCATTTAGATCAATTGACATTAATGGGATTGAAGGACGTAATTCCATCGCGGTATTTACTAAAGAATCATTTATCTTGGTGTCCATCATGTTATGAAGAACAAATGAATAATGAAGAAAGTTATTATAATCCATTATTGTGGCACCTTGAGGTAGTTAAGGTATGCCTTAAGCATAAATGCAGATTAGAAATATATTGTCCTTCTTGCAATAAAAATCTCCCTATTTTACACAGGAAAAGTCAAAACGGATACTGTGTATATTGCAATACATGGCTCGGTATAGAAAAAGATAGTGATCCAGATTTATATAACCTGGATAATAATCCTAAAATAACTTTAATGGCGGAACAATTTATAGAATATAAAGAAAAGATATCAGTTTTAGGAAATAGACAACAAATCATTAGAAATTTAAATTACCTTGTTGAAACTTATGAACGGGGGAATCTACAAAGGTTTGCGAAGAACTTAAACTTAGCAAAAACGACTCTTTGGGATTGGTGTAAAGGAAAAGTTTTACCACCCCTTCCTAGGGTACTTGAAATATGTAGCTTATTTGATATTTCACCGGTTTATTTCTACACCCAAGATATCAGTATAAATAAAAATCTAATTATCTTGAATGTAGAGTCTCTTTTAAGGAATCAGGATACAAGAGAAATTAGATTTGATCGCAATAGGGCGTTGTCGATACTTGGGGAATATGCCAACAATTCAGAACGCATTATATCTATGACTGAATTAGCTAAGTTGATAGGCTACCCCAAAAGAACACTTTATGAACATTTTCCAGACCTATGCAAGATTATTTCTGCAAAGAATAAAGAATTTATTAAAAGACGAACAATACAGGCTTATGAAGATAATTGCTTAATAATTGATAAATGTGTTGAAATTCTAGGAAAGCATGGCGTATATCCGAGTAGAAGAAAGATAGAAGAAATTGCACATAAGCCGGGATTACTTAAAGAAAAGAAGTTAAGGGAGTATTTAAATAGATTAATGCAAAATGAATTTTCTAATGACGGGAGGTAAGTTATGTTCAGTGAACAGGAGTTTCAAAGCTGGTGTATTTTATTAGATTTTACCAAAGAGACAGTTAGTACACTTCAAAAAATCCGGACATCACCGCCTTCTCGTAGTGTTAGGAGTTCAAAGAAAAACTTATCTGGGAAATACCCAAGTAAGAAAATGGGGATGTCTATTCAATACGAGAGTTATACAGTTGAACTAGTTGCTATGTACCTAATGGAATATGATGATGATGTACTCGAATATTATGATCAGCCTATTACCTTAAAGTTAGATTATTCTCGTGAAAATGGTAAGAGAATATCTTTTTATTACACCCCAGATTTTTTAGTATTAAGAAAAGATGGTGCACAGATTGAGGAATGGAAAACAGAAGAACAACTGGTTAAGCTCTCAGAAAAAGATCCAATAAGATATTTTAAAGATGAAGAGGGGAATTGGAGATGTCCACCTGCAGAAATTGCAGCCAGTCAATTAGGCTTGGACTTTGTTGTTCGATCATCGGCTGAAATAGATATAAAGGTGCATAGAAATCTTATATTTCTAGAGGCGTATCTCAAGAATGGACACTATACAGTATCAGAGGACAAGAAAAAAGAAATTATTAATATTCTTTCTTCGAATTTAGGAATGAAATTATCTGAACTGCTCGCTTCTTTAAAAACAACAAATGCTGATGATGTATATACATTGATTGTGAAGAATGAAATATATGTGGATCTGGTGAAATATATAATTGCCAATTCTAATGATGTACCAATTTTTTTGAGTGAACAGCATAGCAAGGCATTTGAAAGTATTAATTCAACAAAAACTGAAAATATTCATCCAATAACAGCTGTAACAATAGATGTTAATGCGACAGTTATGTGGGACGGAATTGTTTGGAGGATTGTAAATGTAGGTTTTCAATCCATCTCGCTTTATTCGGATGAAAATGGATTGTTAGAACTACCTAAAATACATTTTATAGAGTTGCTGAGTAACGGTAGGATAGATCTCAAAAATGAAAAAGAGGAGAGTAGAAAATATGTGCCCTTTATAGAAAATATATTAGAAATGGGACCAGAAGAGTTGGCAAAGGCTAATAGAAAAATAAATGTAGTTAAGCGAAAATTAAATGGTGAAAAAATACCTAGTAGTGAAGTTTCTGAAAGAACTTTGAGACAGTGGGTAAAAGATTACAAAGAGGCTCAACAGATATATGGAAATGGATATATAGGTTTATTAACTAAAAATCAAAGCAAGGGTAATCGAGAGAAAAAGCTTCCAGCTGAAACAATATCTCTAATAGAAGAAGTAATTGAAAGGGAATATGAGAATCTTAAACAGAAGAATAAAACGATCGTATACGGACAGCTAATCATTCTATGTGAAAGTAAAAATATTCCTGTTCCAAGCTTTAAAACATTTTGCACGGCTATTAAGCATAGAAATCGGTATGAACAAGTCAAGAAAAGACAAGGAGAACGGTCTGCTTATAAGCATGAGCCGTTTTACTGGAACTTAGAAAGAAGCGTTCCAAAGCACGGGGATAGGCCTTTTGAGATTACACATATAGATCATACACAGTTAGATATTCAGGTTGTATGTTCTAGGACAGGGAAAGTATTAGGAAAACCATGGTTAACATTATTAGTGGATGCTTACTCTAGAATGGTCCTTTCTCATTATATTACCTTCGAGCCACCTAGTTACAGATCAGTGATGGTAGCATTGAGAGAATGTGTGCGTAAATATCATCGACTTCCGCAATCTATTGTAGTGGACGGAGGAAAAGAATTTCACAGCATTTATTTTGAGACATTTACAGCTATGTACGAAATTAACAAAAAAGTAAGACCACCAGCAAAAGCTAGATTTGGAAGTGTAATTGAAAGATTGTTTGGTACTTCGAATTCTAATTTTCTTCATAATCTAAGGGGAAATACTCAAATTATGAAGAATGTTCGACAAGTTACCAAGGCTGTAAATCCTGTAAATCACGCGATATGGACTTTGGGAAATTTGGAAGATGTGCTTGATAAATGGCTAGTGGAGGTATACAGCAACAATGTACATCCATCATTAGAAGGGCTTACGCCTAATGAAGCACTTAATGAAGGCATATATAGAACAGGGGAGCGGAAACTTGATTTCATCACGTATGATGAAAACTTTATCGTTACTACTTTGCCGTCTACAAGGAATGGGGTAGCTAAAGTGAATTTACGTACAGGTATTAAAGTAAATTATATAAATTATTGGAGCCCTGCTTTAAATAATTCTATGCTTGAGGCGAAAAGTGTACCTGTGAGATATGATCCATTTAATATCGGAATTGCTTACGCGTATGTAAACAAAAAGTGGATAACGTGTACCTCTGAATATTATCATGAATTAAAAGGGAAAACGGAACGAGAGTTAAAATTAGCTATGGAGGAAATTAAGAAAAGAAAACAAAATTATGTCAAAGGATATAGCATCACAGCTAAGAAAATTGCTGAATTTATTAATAATATTGAGGAAAAAGAGAAATTAATGGCAGAGAATATGAAAAGACAATTGTCTTCTGAAGGGGATCAGAACGAATTTGAAGAACAATGTCCTTCTTCTATTTCATCAAAGGCTAAAGATTTATTGGAAAATATGGAATTTCAAGAGTTTGATATCTATAAGAAGGGAGGCTGAGATTAAGATGAATAAATATAAAGAGAATGAGAATAGACCTTTATTTGTTGAACAAGATAAGAAGTTAAAGCAATTTGAAAGTCTTGTGGTAGAACATACTATAATTAAACAAGTCAAAGAACAACTCATATCTTGTATCCTTAATCCGGCAGGAACCTTTATCTTTTTAGTTCTTGGACCAAGTGGGGTAGGAAAAACAACTTTAGCCCACGTGTTAGAAGAGTATTTCATTGAACAAATGAAGGAAGAATTAGTAAGGGATCGAGGGAGAATTCCTATAGTAAGAACTGAAGTTGTAGGATTCGATTCTGGAAAATTTACTTGGAAAGATTATTATTATCGAACTTTAGAGGCATTACAGGAACCACTTATAAATCATAAGGTTGTTATAGAAAACCAAAAGGATAAGGTGCAAAATTCTACAATTAACTATCATAGTAAATCTACCTGGTATGCGTTAAGAAGCTCCCTTGAGAACGCATTTAAGTTTCGAAGACCTGTAGCTTGTATATTGGATGAAGCACAACATTTGCTAAAAGTATCAGGCTCTAAAAGTTTACAAAATCAACTAGATACTATTAAGTCTTTAGCCAATCAAACAAAAGTACCTCACATATTAGTTGGTACATATGAATTAAAAGAATTTTTTAATTTAAGTGCTCAGCTTAGTCGTAGGACAATTAGTATACACTTTCCAAGATATAAAGCAAACAATGTAGATGAATACCGTACATTTTTATCAGTAATTCGTATGTTGCAAAAAAACATGCCTCTAGAAGAAGAACCGAATTTATTACAGCATGCAGATTTTATTTATGAGCGTACATTGGGTTGTGTGGGTATATTAAAGGATTGGTTAACTCGTTGTCTTGGAGATGCTCTTCATAATCAAAAAAGCACTATTACAAAAGAAATGCTACATAAATATGCTATGCCAATCCAGGCTTTAGAAATGTTGTATGGGGAAATTGAACAAGGTGAAGCTTTATTTGATGAAAATGAACAACATAGGATGAATTTCTTATATAAAATAGGATTAAAAGAGAGAGAGGAAAAGCAAGCGGAAAAAACAGTTGCGACTAGAGGGCGTAAGGTAGGAATGCGTAATCCCAAAAGAGATCCTGTAGGTAAACAAGATTATATGGAAGGCTGAAAATATGGATATATCTAAAAAGCCAACAGTTAGTTATTTCTATCCTATAAAACCTATAAATATTGGTAATCCAATGGTTGAATGCTTAAATAGTTATCTTAAAAGACTTGCTGATGCGCATAATGTTAAATTAAGAACCCTTGTTTCTCATATTATTTTTTTGCATCCAGAGAAGCGTAACTTACTTTCTAAAGAACCTCAACAGGGAAGTTTTATCAATCAGACTTCTTATTATAGTATGGCAAAAAGTACATCGATAATTGCTGAATCCTTAGAACTGTTAACGTTACAAAAAGGTTTTAAGTACATGACGATGCTAACTTGGAAGGAAGTTGTATATTCTCAGAATTTATATAATTTTCATAAGAAGTGGTGTCCCCACTGTCTTGATGAATGGAAGAAGGTTGATGAAGAAATATATGAACCATTTATTTGGTATTTTGATTGTGTCACTGTATGTTTGAAGCATAAAAGAAAATTAGAAGCTTTGTGTCCTAATCCAAAATGTAGGAGAGAACAAGTAGCTATTAGACAGTCTCGGGGTCATTGTTATGCATGTGGTAATTGGTTAGGACAAAGAGAATATGATTTTTCGGAAAAGCAATATGAGATAACTCAAAGAGATGAATGGATTAATAAAAGTATAGGAGAATTGTTACAAGTAGCTCCATACATTGTTCCTCCGACAATAGAAGAGATCTCTTTAATGATTGAACAGTATGTAACAGTTCTTTTTCAAAGTGACCATCGCCAGTTTTGTAAAGCGGCGGGAATACATCCTATGACTCTAAAAGCAATTATGCTTAGAAAGCAAAGAATATCACTACAAGCACTTTTATCATTAAGCCTGTATACTAAAATTCCATTGTTAAAGTTACTGAACTTGTCGTATAAAAGTTCTAATGAATAAAATAGTAAGATTAAATACCTCATACTGATAATAGGTATTTTTATTTGTCCTGTTGTAACATTCACGGCAAGCTTATGGGTTAATAATTAATTCACGGCAAAGATATGCTTCCTTTTTCCTCGAACAATCAACTAAATCTCCTCAAAAACATGTGATTTCCGGCAAAGATATGCTTCCTTTAGCGGCAATTTTATGGGTAAAGTCACATGTTATGATATGAACCATAACTTTGCCAGATTGGCTAGGTTATGGTTCTTTTTGTTTTGTAGTTTTATAAAATGCTTAAGTTGAGGACAGTCCCCTTGAAACAGAAACTGAATGAATAGATATTGATGATAAGCAGGTAGATACAATCTACATTTAATGATTACATAATATGTATTTAAATCTTCATATCTTTTGTGTTTTCATCCATATATATTGTAAGATTATATAGAGTTCTCCTAATAAGCTGTTATAATGGCTTTTTTTAGGGGATTTTTATTTAAAAATTCTAAATGTTTTTTCTGAATAATTTTTATCTAACTAAGTTATATTGAAGTAGAGGTGAACCATCGGTGAGGCAGGTGTTAGTAATTAAGAATGAACGGTCTTTAGCAAAGAAAATCGTAAGCGGTTTAACGCAAGAGGGCCATTTCATTTTAAAACTTCACAATGAAAACCAAGGTTTAAATATAGCATATGAGCAAGATTGGGATATTATCATATTGGATTGGGATTCATTAAGTATATCGGGACCAGAAATTTGTAGACAAATACGACTTGTTAAAACGACACCAATCATTATTGTGACCAACAATATTTCTAGCGAGGATTGCATAGCAGGGTTACAAGCAGGAGCAGATGATTATATTAGAAAACCATTTGTGAAGGAAGAATTAGTGGCAAGAGTTCAAGCTATTTTAAGAAGAAGTGACTATAACCAGCAAAATGAGACAAACTTTTTTCAGTTTAAAGATCTCTTTGTTGATGCATCTAGCAATATTGTGAAAAAAGGTGGCAAAAATCTCTCGCTTACGAAGCGAGAGTACGATTTACTTGTATTTTTAATTAAGAATAAAAATACAATATTAAGCCGTGAAATGCTTTTGAACCAGGTTTGGGGATATGACGTAGTAGTAAATCCGAATGTAGTAGACTTATATATTGGGTATGTAAGAAAAAAGCTAAAGTGCGAGAAAAAAGACAGATATATTCAAACGATACATGGCCGAGGTTATTCAATGATTGAATGATACAAATAAGATAATAAAATAGTTTCTGTGAAATATTGAAAGAAAATCGCTATCAGGCAATGAATTATGAAATAATTAGCTATTAATGGGCATTTTTTTGCAGTAGACATCATGGATTATAAGGTGTCAATCTATCGGTTAGTACATGTGAAGGATGACTCTGGTGCGCATTAGTTGAGACCGAAAGTGCCTACTCGAAAAGACAATCAATATTCTCTGAAAAATAAAGGTCAATTAACACGCCAGACTTCACATATTACTTTTTATGCTTGATTTTATGAATTCACACCATTCACAAGATTTTCACATAATTAATGACTATACTTATTAACAGGATGTTTAAATGAAAATGATTATCAATAGCAGTTTGGGTACATAAAAGTTATTATCTAATTTAATCTATCGATGTTGTCATTTTCGAACTAAATTACATTATAAGGAGTATACGTATGAAAAAAACTATGCTTTTAAAATTAGTAAGTATTCTAGCAATTTTCACTTTAATGTTAGTAGCTTGCTCAGATTCAAGTAAGGAAACTTCGAAAGCTAATAAAGGTGATAGTAGTGATAAGCCAAAAACGGTTGAAATCACTGATGCTCATGGAACTGTTAAAGTCCCTGTAAATCCAAAAAATGTAGTTGCTTTAGATAATAGAACGTTTGAAACTTTAGCTGATTGGGGAATTAAACTAGCGGCTGCTCCAAAGGATATCATGCCTGCGGATTCAGCATATAAAAAAGATGATTCAGTTAAAAATATCGGGAATCACCGCGAACCAAATCTTGAAATCATTGCAGCGGCAAACCCTGACCTTGTAATCGTTGGTCAAAGATTTGCTGATCATTACGAAGAAATCAAAAAATTAGTACCAAATGCAGCTGTTATTAATCTTAATTTTGATGTTTCTGAGAAGGCTACTAAGCCTGGAGAAAACTTAGTAAAAGGACTTAAAGATTCTACAACTACTTTAGGCAAAATCTTTGCTAAAGATAAAGAAGCTAAACAATTAATAGCTGATTTCGATAAATCTATTGAAAAAGCAAAATCTGCTTATAACGGAAAAGATAAAGTTATGAGTGTTATTGTTACTGGTGGAAATATTGGCTTTGCTGCTCCACATTCTGGTCGCGTTTGGGGACCTATGTATGAAATTTTCGGTTGGACTCCAGCATTAGAAGTTTCGAATTCTACTGCAGGTCATAAAGGTGATGACGTTTCTGTTGAAGCTATTGCACAAACAAATCCTGATTGGCTTTTCGTATTAGATCGTGATGCTGCAACATCTGATGCAGCTAAGTCAACACCTGCTAAGGATGTTATTTCTAAATCACCAGCTCTTCAAAACACAACTGCTGTTTCTAAAAAACAAGTTGTTTATGCACCAGAAGATACTTACACAAATGAATCAATTCAGACGTATGTAGAGTTATTTGGAAATCTTGCAAAAACTTTAGCTAAGTAGTGTAAAGGGGTACGAAACAGTGTCAAAAAATATGATTTCTAGGGTTGAGAATATTTCTCAACCCCAGTTTTATAATCACAATAAAATATGGACAAAACCTTTTATAATAGCGGTTATAGTTGTTATAATTTTAGGGATTATATCACTGTTTACTGGAGTTTATGATATACGTGGACAAGAGGACGGAATGGAGATGTTTTTCATCACTCGTGTTCCGAGAACAGTTGCATTAATGCTTACTGGAGCTGCAATGGCGATGGCAGGACTCGTAATGCAATTAATTACACAGAATCGCTTTGTTGAACCTACTACAACGGGGACGATTGAATGGTCAGGCTTAGGCCTGCTTTTTGTGTATTTATTATTTCCTGCCCCGACTTTAGTTCAAAGAATGACTGGTGCAATCATTTTTTCTTTTATAGGAACTATGATTTTCTTTCTATTTTTAAGAAGAGTTAAGCTTCGTTCGTCTTTAATTGTCCCAATTATTGGATTGATGCTTGGGGCAGTTATTTCTGCAGTGTCTACTTTTATGGGACTTCTTTTTCAAATGACGCAAAGCATTGAAACTTGGTTCGTAGGTTCATTTGCTAACATTCAGGTGGGAAGATATGAATATTTATGGCTGATTGTTATCATTACTTTGCTTATTTTTATGTATGCTAATAGATTGACTTTAGCTGGACTAGGAGAAGATGTCGCAACAAGCCTTGGCGTTAATTACAATAGAATTGTTCTTTTTGGGACTGCTCTTATCTCTGTGGCAGTTGGAATTGTTGCAGCTGTTATTGGACACTTACCTTTCTTGGGATTAATTGTGCCAAATATTGTTTCCATGTTTAGAGGTGATGATCTTAGAAGTAATTTACCTTGGGTATGTGTGATCGGAATGGGGGCAATCACTGCCTGTGACATCATTTCTCGAACAATTATAAAGCCGTTTGAATTACCTGTTTCTTTAATACTTGCAACAGTGGGAGCGGTCGTGTTTATTACTATTCTATTGAGACAAAGAAAACCAAGGAGGCTGCGATGATCACATTAGAATATAAAAATAAAGAAAATGTCGAAATCGATTCTAGCCTTCATAATGAAAGTAGATCAGCTAGTGCTTTTCGTTCTAAGAAGGAAGCAAGACGTTATTGGATTTTACTCATAGCATTGATTGGTTTAGGTCTCCTTTCTTCATATGGACTTTTAGTTTACAACAATCCAGTTCCGATAGATTCACCTTCTTTTATCCCAGTTGTTAAGAGGAGGATAGTAGCTATCGTTGCAATGATTATTGCTGCAGTTTGCCATAGCTTATCGACAGTTGCTTTCCAATCTATTACGAATAATAAGATTATTACTCCTTCACTTTTAGGTTTCGAATCACTTTATTCAGCAATTCAAACGAGTACAATATTCTTCTTTGGCGCTAGTGCATTAATAAACTTTAATGGAATTGGATCATTTTTATTTCAAGTTGTTGTGATGGTCTTCATGAGTTTGATACTTTATGGATGGTTACTTTCCGGTAAATACGGGAATTTACAACTTATGCTTTTAGTTGGAATTATTATTGGTACCGGGCTAAATTCTGTGTCAACTTTCATGAGAAAACTACTTGCGCCTTCAGAATTTGATATTTTACAAGCGAGATTATTTGGTTCTGTTAATCATGCAGACCCTGCATATTTTCCTGTTGTAATTCCAATGATCATAATTGTAGCGTTATTAATTTTTACTCATTCTAAGAAATTGAATGTTTTGTCACTAGGAAAGGATGTTGCTACTTCTTTTGGGGTTAAATATCAACCTAGTGTAATTTATACGCTTGTGTTAGTAGCTATTTTAATGTCTATCTCAACAGCTCTAATTGGACCACTTACGTTCTACGGCTTTTTAGTAGCAACTTTGAGTTATCAGGCGGCGTCAACTTATGATCATAGATATATTTTCCCAATGGCATTTGCTATAGGATTTTTAATAATGACGAGTGCATACTTTTTAATGTATCATGTATTCCATGCTCAAGGTGTAGTTTCAGTTATTATTGAATTATTTGGTGGAATTATATTCTTAACTATAGTTTTAAGGAAGAGGGCTTTATGATAAAAATTGATAATGTTAAAAAGTTCTATACTGATAAGGTAAAAATAGGACCTTTGGATATTGAAATACCAAAAGCGGGCTTTACTTCTTTAATTGGACCAAATGGTGCTGGAAAGTCTACGACACTTTTGATGATTGGAAGACTTTTGGATATGGATGAAGGTCAAATTCAAGTAGCGAATATGGATGTTTCTGAATCCAAATCAAAAGACTTAGCAAAAGTTTTGACTATATTGCGACAAGAGAATCATTTTGTAACGAGGCTTACTGTTAGACAATTAGTTGGATTTGGGCGCTTTCCGTATTCGAAGGGAAGATTAACGAAAGAAGATGAGGTTATCATTTCTAAATATATCGATTTCTTAGATTTAACTAATTTAGAGAATAGATATTTAGATGAGCTTTCTGGTGGTCAAAGACAAAGGGCATATGTAGCCATGGTATTGTGCCAAGAGACTGAATATGTGCTATTGGACGAGCCTCTGAACAATCTTGATGTTGCGCGTTCTGTTCAAATGATGGAGCATTTAAGACGTGCGGCTAATGAGTTTGGAAGAACAATTTTGACTGTTATGCATGACATAAATTTTGCAGCTAAATACTCTGATAAAATTTGTGCTATGAAAGATGGACAAATTGCTGCTTTTGGAACAGTAGAAGAGGTTATGGACCCAGAACTTTTGACACATATTTTTGAAACAAAAATAGAGATTATTAATGGTCCTTATGGGCCGATCGCTGTCTATTAACGAAAAAATGAGTATGCAAAAAAGCTGCTGTCTATATTTTATAGGCAGCAGCTTTTTTTTATGTGATTGCCCATGAGGTTGCATTTATAAAAAAGCTCTTTTACATACGGTGAATGTTATTCTCACATTTTGAAAATGTCGTAATCAAAAGGGGAGAAGTACCATTATGCTTACAGTGCGATTTTCAGTGTGGTGATATACTGTTTATGAGTGTTTGCTGTGTCAGCTTTTGTCGGTAAGTCGATATTCTCTGTCGAATCGTCGATATATTGAAAAAATCGTTGATATATTGTGAGTTATCGTCGATATATTTGAAAAATCGTTGATATATTCTGGGAGGGCTAAAAATGATTGTAAAAGAGCGACAAATGCCAATCTATTTACGGCAATTAGAAGCGTTATTTAGGAGATTACCCGTTCATCATCCGAAACGAGATATGATTGTAGAAAGTTTAGCGAAGCATAAGGCTGGTTATAAAGGTGAACAAGCTATTAATTATCCACTAAGTTTCCTGTCGGAGGAGAAATATCGTATTTTGCACGATATAAGGTTGTTCGACCAAAATTACCATTTCCAAATTGATACGATTATCATTTCCGCCTATTTTCTTCTTTTCCTCGAAATAAAAAATATAGCGGGTACATTATTATTTGATTCAAAGTTTAATCAGCTTATTAGAATATCAGAGGGGAATTCAGAAGGATTTCCAGACCCAATTTTACAAGTGAAAAGGCAAGAGGAACAGCTTAGGAAATGGTTAAGTCTAAATGGATTTTCTCGTTTTCCAATTGAATCACTTGTTGTGATTAGTAATCCCCGAACTATTATTAAAGCTTCAGATGATAATCTCCTTAATACAATTATCCACAGTGCAAATTTACCTAATAAAATCAAATGGTTTGAGAGTAAATATAAGAAAAAAGCTATAAAAAATGTAGATATTCTTATTCGTCAAATAGTAGCCAACCACGCTTCATTACGGCAAAATATTCTTGAACAATTTAAAATTAAAAAAGAAGAGTTGTTACACGGTGTACAATGTGAGGTATGTTCTGTACTACCAATGTTTAAATTGAAAAAAGGCTGGTATTGTTCGAACTGTAAAGCTATCTCTAAAGTGGCGCACGAATTTGCTTTAAAAGATTATGCACTTCTTATTGGTGACACTTGTACAAATATGCAGTTGAAGAAATTTCTTAACGTTCAATCGAGTGCGACTGTCAAAAGACTCCTCCAAACAATGAACATCCCCCACACCGGCACTAACAAAGGCCGGAAATATGATTTAACCCACCTCCAATTATAATTTTGCTATAATAAATAAGTATTTACGTGAAGGAGAGTGTGAAATGAAGTTTAATATCGATCATTACATAGCTAGCGTTTTACAGTGGATATTAAATATAGCGTTAATTATATTATCCATTGTCTTATCTATCTTTTTAATTAACGAGACTATCACATTTATTCAATACATATTTTCAACAAAGGAATATACATCGTATAAATTAGTTGAGAGTATCATCGTCTATTTCTTATACTTCGAGTTCATCGCATTGATTATTAAGTATTTTAAATCGAATTATCATTTCCCGTTACGCTATTTTATTTATATAGGAATTACGGCTTTGATTCGATTAATTATTGTGTCTCATGAGGAACCGATGGAGACGTTGTTATATGCGGGATCGATTCTTGTTTTAGTTATCGCTTTATACATATCAAATATGAGAGATTTGAGAAAAGAGTAGTAGTGCAGACATAAGTTTGCACTGCTTTTTTATATCTTGACCTTCAAGTTACTTGAAAGTTTACAATGAAATTAGGGCGTTTGAAATTGAAAAAAATTGAGAAATTAAGTGAAGAGGTTTCTTTTACTTGGAGGTTATAGAAATGAATCAGGAATTGAAGTTACGTCCATTAGAGCGAGAAGATTTAAAGTTCGTACATGAACTGAATAATAATGCACATATTATGTCGTATTGGTTTGAAGAGCCATATGAGGCATTTGTGGAGCTGCAGGATTTATATGATAAGCATATACATGATCAAAGTGAACGCCGATTTATCGTTGAGAAAGATAATGAGATGGTTGGATTGGTCGAGTTAGTAGAAATCGATTATATTCACCGTAGAACAGAATTCCAAATTATTATTGATCCAAATTATCAAGGATATGGTTATGCAGCGGAAGCGACGCGTTTAGCGATGGATTACGCTTTTTCTGTATTAAATATGCATAAGATTTATTTAGTGGTGGATAAGGAAAATGAAAAAGCGGTACATGTTTATAAAAAGGTTGGATTTATGGTGGAAGGTGAATTGCTAGACGAGTTTTTCGTTGATGGTAACTATCATAATGCGATAAGAATGTGTATGTTTCAGAAGCAATATTTTGAAAGCAAGTAGTTGAATGATTTGGAAGTAATGTTGACGCTTCCTAAAACCGTGTGCTAAAATCCCTTTTAAGTATTAAGGAAGGTGCAGAACATGCTTTATATAAAATTTGTAAAACTCATTAGAAAACTTTGCTCCGCACAAATGTATACGGTGAAGCGTTGTACGGAGCTTAATCAAGGGGTATAAATCCCCTATATTCATCGGCTGAATAACTTTTCGAAAAAAGTATAGTTTACCTATGCTTATTTCGTTATGGTTTTTCAGCTGGTGTATAAAATAGATTAAGGGGCCATAGAAAATGCTTTGTCTATGGCCCTTTGTGTATATTATTCTGATGAGTCTTTACTGTAAATTGGAGTAGTATAGGAAAAACCACGAAGCAGAGGGCTAGTGTCGAATGACGCTATCTCTCTGCTTTTTTTAATTTCAGGAAAAGAGGAATAAAAATGAGTTTACTTAAAGTTGAAAGTTTATCACATAGTTTTATAGATAAAGTATTATACGAAAATGCTTCTTTTGATTTGCATAAAGGGGAGCATATGGGAATTGTTGGACAGAATGGTGCAGGAAAAAGTACGTTAATGAAAATATTGGTGGGGGAAATTATTTCTGATAAGGGGAGCATTAAGTGGCAACCTAATATTCAAATTGGACATCTTGATCAATATGCAGAAATTGATGGTAACTATACTATTTCACAATATTTAAAGCGAGCCTTTAATGATTTGTATGAAATGGAAGATAGAATGAACAAGTTATATGAAGAAAGTGCGATGACTGGAGATGAGAATCAACTATTAAAAGCGGCAGAAATTCAAGAACTGCTCGAGGCTCGTGATTTTTATTCAGTAGACAGCGTAATAAATAAGGTAGCAGCCGGTTTAGGTATTGATGCGATTGGGATGGATCGTATTATTGGTGAATTAAGCGGAGGGCAGCGTGCAAAGGTAATTTTAGCAAAGCTTTTATTAGAAGAGCCTAATATTTTATTACTAGATGAACCGACAAACTTTCTTGATAAAGAGCATGTTGAATGGCTTGCTAATTATTTAATGAATTTTGAAGGGGCGTTTATTGTCGTGTCACATGATTTTAATTTTCTAGAAAAAGTGACTTCTTGTATATGTGATGTAGAGTTTGGAACGGTGAAGAAGTATTACGGAAAATACTCGGATTTTGTAAGACAAAAGGAGCATTTGCGAAAAGATTATATTCGTCAATATTATGCACAACAAAAGAAAATTGAAAAAACGGAAGAGTATATTCGTAGAAATATTGCTGGGGTCAATTCAAAAATAGCACAGGGACGTAGAAAGCAGTTGCAACGTATGGAAAGAATTGCGCCACCAAGTTTTACTCATAAACCGTCTATTCATTTTCGAGAACTTCCCATTTCAGTTCAGACAGTTCTTGAAGTAAACAATCTTGAAGTTGGTTACGATTTTGCTCTCTTACCAAAGTTGAATTTTTCAGTAATGGGTGGGCAAAAACTTGTTATTACAGGTTTCAATGGAGTAGGGAAATCTACTTTGTTAAAAACAATCGTTGGAAATATTGCTAGTATTTCTGGAGGGTTTCACTTTTCAGAGCAAATAAAGATTGGATATTATGAGCAAGATTTAAATTGGAGCAATGATTCTTTAACGCCGCTTCAAATTATTTCAGAACAGTTTCCTAAACTGAATATGAAGGAAATACGTCATCATTTAGCTGCGTGTGGTGTGAAGGATACTCATGTTTCACAAGAAATTCGTACGTTGAGTGGTGGTGAACAATCAAAGGTTAAATTAGGCGGATTATTATTATCACCTTGTAATTTCTTAATTTTAGATGAACCGACAAATCATTTAGATGCAGAAGCGAAAGAAGCTTTGCAAAAGGCGCTAATTAAGTTTAAGGGGAGCATTATGCTCGTATCTCACGAAGCAAGTTTTTATCTTGATTGGGCAGATGGCACCTTTGATATAGAGACAGGATTAGTTAAGGGGGTGTGAAACATATGAGTGAAAACAATTGGAAAACGAAAATTATATTATTTTTGGCCGCTCAAACGATTTCGTTGTTCGGTTCCTCTCTCGTGCAATACGCGATTATATGGTATATCACCCTTACAACATCATCAGGAGTGATGTTGACCATTTCAACTGTTTGCGGCTTTCTACCACAAATTGCGATATCTTTGTTTGCAGGTGTTTGGATTGATTGTTATGACCGTAAAAAGATGATTATGTTATCGGATGGGGTTATAGCGATTGCGACGTTAGTCTTAGCAGTTTTATTTTTAACTGGATATAAAAGTATTTGGTTACTTTTTATAGTACTACTCATTCGTTCGGCTGGGACAGGGGTACAAACGCCCGCTGTGAATGCGTTAATCCCACAAATCGTGCCAAAAGATCATCTTATGAAAGTAAATGGGATGAATAGCAGTATTACATCTTTAATTATGTTTCTTTCTCCAGCAGCAAGTGCTGCAATTCTTTCTATTGCTAGCATTGAAACGACATTTTTTATTGATGTTATTACGGCTATGATCGGAATTAGTATTATGTTTATCATTCAAGTGGAGAGACATGTGAATGCAGAGAGTAAGCAAAAATCTAATCTACAAGGCATAAAAGAAGGCTTTGCTTATTTAAAAGAAAATGTATTTATTAAAAGGCTACTTGTTTTATTAATCATTGTCATGATTTTAATAAGTCCAGCTGCCTTTTTAACACCTTTAATGGTGACTCGTTCTTTCGGTGCAGAAATGTGGAGACTTACTGCTAGCGAGATGACTTTTAGTGCGGGGGCAGTAGCTGGTGGCGTGCTGATTGCAGCGTGGGGTGGTTTCCGTAATCGTATGCATACAACAGCGCTAGCTTGTGCGTTGTATGGACTGCTTATGATTGGACTAGGGATAGCTCCGGTATTTATTATGTATTTAGTATTTAACTTTTTAATTGGTATAACAATGCCGTGCTTCAATACACCGGTTAACGTGTTATTGCAGGAAAAAGTAGAACCTTCCATGCACGGACGAATGTTTAGTCTTGTACAAATCGCTAATTCATGCGCGCTTCCTTTAGGAATGATAATATTTGGCCCATTGGCTGATATGTTTAGTGTAGAAATTTTGTTAATTTATGCTGGGATATTCGTGCTATTATGTGCGATATATGTTGTAGTAAGTAAGAGATTTGAAGTATAAATATGTATGTTTGAAAAGGTTTGTGAGGCAATGCAAGATGCTTCGCAAACCTTTTTGTTTTAAATTTAGACAATGTATTTATTGTAAAACAATAAAAAAATATTGATTTTTGATGTGTTTTTAGATAGTATGATGTTAACAATCTAAGGATAATTATATGAATGGAGGAGAATTTGAAATGATAAATAAATACGTAGTATCTATTTCTTTCATGATTTTAGCGATCATTTCTTTAACTATACATGCTTCAAATAGTAAAGTGGGGGCGAATGGATTTCTTGAAGAACCTTTCTTTTTCCTAGTACCGACAAGTTATGTATTATTTTTGAGTGGTATTGGTGTATTACTATTTGAATTTATTGCTTCAAAGCTGAAAAAAAGTAATAGATAAAATGAAGTTTAAGTAGTGAGGGATCCATTAATCGGGACAAAACACTCACTATGAAATAGAAACATACGATACGGAAGAAAAATAATAAGTGAGCTGAATCATGATGGATCATTATTTTTATAGTGGTAGACAAGTGGGAGCAGCTATTACACTGGCAGGAGCACAGGGGACAATTCATGCTGTGAATCAAGCGATTCAAATGCAGCAACAAGCATATTTTGCACAAATGATGCAAGGACCGTATATGTCGTACTCACAGCTTCCGATGCAAAGTGTACATTACGATGTGCAACCAATGGGTTTATTTTCTATTCCGTATGGCGGGACATACTTCTTATGAAAGAAAGCGACTGATTAGAGTCGCTTTCTTTCTTTATATTCCGCCTAGTTTCATTCCAAGGAATGCGAAGAGGATACCGATTATGTAAGTAGTGCTTACGTATAAAAGGAGTGTGCTACATTTTTTTAGATTGAGAAGCTGAACAGATTCTAATTTAAACGTCGAAAATGTAGTGAAGGCACCCATAAATCCAGTCCCTAATAATAATTGCCAACTTGTAGAGACCCCGTTGCCAATTATATATCCGAGTAAAAATGCACCTGTTATATTAATGAGAAATGTAGCAATTGGAAAGGAAGTTTTATTTCTTTTTTTAAACCAATTGCTAATTGCAAATCGTGTAATAGCACCGAAAAAACCGCCTATTGCTACTAATAAAGCTTCCATCATAAGTGATCACCATCCGTAAGATGTTTCTTAATTAAGAAATCACCTAGTGTATAGCCAAGAGCAGACATAATGAGGCCACCGATTATGCTGCATGATACATATAGCAAAGCCGTACTCCATTCAGAATGATGGATTAATTGCACAGTTTCTACACTGAATGTCGAAAATGTCGTAAAGGAACCGATAAATCCAGTTCCAATGCCTGTGATAATCTCTGAAGAAAAGATATTTCTCCGAGCGATATACGTAGTTAGCCAAGCTAATAAGAAGCAGCCAGCTAAGTTAATAAGTAATGTAGCTAATGGAAATGAATGATGCCATGAAGTATGAATGGTAAGGCCTAAATAATAACGAGAGAGGGCTCCTAATATACCGGCAATACCAACGATAATATAAATCAATTTTCTCACCTCTTTAAATAGCTTGCTCAAAAAAATAGACTCCTACCAGTATGTATACTGGTAGGAGTCATTAGCTAAGCAGCGATTATGGCGAACTCCATCGCCTATGATTATTACATATAGTGTACTAAAAATTTTATTGAATTTCCAGTGAAGAAGTGGAGTCGTTTTGTATGTGTGTAATGGTTTAAGGGAGATGAATATGCTTATAAACTAAATATAGTGATATGAGGTTTTCAATGTGATAAAATATTTCTTATGTCTGTCATTCAGTTTTAGTTAACTGAAAATAAAGACAATTAAGTTTTGTGTTTTAGAAAAGGGGCGTTTATTTGAAGAAGTTATTAAAAATAGTACTTATATGTATTTTGATAGGAGCTTGCATTTTAGGTGGTTTTTTAGCGTATATGACAATTACAAAAGAACAGCCTGCTGATGTTATAAGTTTGAAGGTGGAAAATAATAAGGAGCGTGTATTAGCGTCTGAAAATGAGTTTAAAGTTACAACGTTTAATATTGGATATGGTGGATTAGATAAGGATCAAGATTTCTTTATGGATGGTGGAAAAGGATCTGGTTCAAGTAGTAAAGAGCAAACGGAAACGAACTTAAAGAATATGCTTTCGTTTTTACAAAATGAGAATAGTGATTTTGCGTTATTACAAGAAGTCGATATAAAATCAATGCGATCATTTGATGTGAATGAGCATGAGTTTTTGAAAAAAGGATTACCTGATTATGCTTCGTCGTTCGGAAAGAACTATGATACAAAATGGGTTCCCGTTCCAATTACAAGTCCAATGGGATATGCGGAGGCTGGATTAAGTACATTTTCTAAATATACAGTTCAAACAGCGAAGAGATTCCAGCTTCCTGGAATGGAGCCTTGGCCGAAGCGCTTATTCGATTTAGATCGAGCGATTGTTGAACATACAATCCCTGTTAATAATGGAAAGCATGTTAGACTTGTAAACTTACATTTGTCTGCATATGATGAAGGCGGGAAAATTAGAAAACAGCAAGTAGAGTATTTAAAAGAATATATGAACAAGCATTATAAAAATGGTGATTACGTAATAATGGGCGGAGATTGGAATCAATTAGTTTCAAATGCTCAGTTAAGTGATCCGAAGTTTGTGAAAGAGCGTCCGGAATGGTTAGTAGAGTTACCAAAGGACTTTACTGATGGTGGCTTTAAGTGGGCTGTAGATCCGTCTGTTATGACTGTGAGAGATGATGTGAAGAAATATGTGGAGGGTGAAAACTTCGTCACGATTATTGATGGCTTCATCGTTTCACCGAATGTGGAGATTGTAAATGTGCAAGGGAAAAATTTAAAGTTTGAAAATAGCGATCATAACCCAGTGAGTGCGGTATTTAAGCTGGAGTAATGAAGTGCAGAAGGTGGGACTTTATATATGGAGTGGTTAAAGGAAACTTGTTTTTCTAGCCTTGAGAAAGAATCACAGAAAAATCATTTATTGCTGTTTATTACGATTTGTAGTTTCTTCCTTGGGATAATCCTGATTGGGTATTACGGATATATTTTTAGACCGAGCGTACTACCGTTTTGGATTTGTGGTATGTCTGTAGTTGTATTTGGAACAAGCTTTACATTTATAAAAAGTATGGAATCAGTGTATAAATATATCATGACATTTATGTTGCTTATAATGTCTTTCATTATGATACAAGCATTTAATGAAAGCCCGGCTGTATTTCAAATGGTCTACTTTACACTAGCGGTTTCACTTATTTATTTAAGTGAACGTCTCGTTATCATTCTTGGCGGAGTAGCGGTTGTGATCACATTTGTTCTTTGTAGTTATTGGCCGGAGCAATTTTTTGCTTATACAGCCGCATCTGAAGCTGCAAACTTTGCAAGCTTGTTAGCGATCGTAACGATTGCTATGTGGGGCGTAACGAAGATTGGCTCTAATCTGTTAGCCCGCTTAAGTGATGAGAAGCAAGAAGTAATGAGGAAAGCTCAGGAGTTAGAAGAAACGCAAAGACTTATTGAGGAAACGGTTGTAAAACTAGATAGTAATTTCAATCATTTAAGACAAAATATGAATATATCGATGGAGTCGATGGGTGAAATTAATTTCGCTTTTGAAGAGGTGGCAGTTGGTACTCAATCACAATCAGAGATGATGCATCGTTCGGTAGAAGTATTGAATGAGATGGAGGGGAATATTGAACAAATCATTTCTCAAGTAAGAAATGCATCGATTCGTGTTGATGAAAGTTTAGAAATTTCAAAGGGTAGTGTACATACTTTGCGAAATTTTGAAGCGAATATGAAAAGTTTAAATGATGTTGTTTCACAATCAGGAATTATATTTAGAGATTTAATGATACAGTCGAAGCAAATTAATGAAATTGTAGATGTAATAACGAATATTTCAAGTCAGACGAGTTTGCTAGCTTTAAATGCAAATATTGAAGCGGCAAGAGCAGGTGAGCATGGAAAAGGGTTTGCTATTGTGGCGAATGAAGTATTAAAGCTGGCCGAAGAATCGAATCGTTCTGCGGGGAGAATTCAAGGTATTTTGAAGGAGTTTAGTAATCAAGCAAGTAAGGTAGAAGTGCAGGTAGAGAAATCAGAAAGAGTACAAGAAGAATGTAACGAAATGTTAGCAAGCGTTTTAACAAACGTAACGGATTTAGGAAAGTTTATTGATACAATCAATGATGTAATGAGAGAAATCGTTGGTCATCAAGAAAGTTTCCAAGTTAAAACGACGAATATCGTAAAGGATGTTACACATGCTTCTAATGTAATTCAGCAAACTTCTGCGGCTACGGAAGAAGTGTTAGCAAGTGTGGAAGAAGAAAAACATCGAAATGATACATCAGTGAAGACATTACATACTGTTAGTGAGCAAGTGAAGTTGTTAGAAGATATTTTAGAAAAGTAATATCGTTTCAAAAGGGCACACTATGTGTGCTCTTTTTTCATTTAAACGAATACTTGAGCGGAATTTAATTGCTTTTCTGTGCGTTTTCTGCCAAGCTTAAGGAGATAAAATTCAGCTAATAGCGGAATTAAAATACTTCAAAGAAAGAATTATATAGGTGACGCATATGATCGAAGTTAAGACTTCTGAACTTAGTGATGGAGAATTTAATAGAGGTGTATTTGCAACTCGTGATATTAAAAAAGGTGAGTTGATACACGCAGCACCAGTTATCTCTTATCCGAATGAACAGCATGAACACATTGAGAAAACGTTGCTTGCTGATTACGCATTTGAGTATGGGGTAAATCATACGGCAATCCTTTTAGGATACGGTATGTTATTTAATCATTCATATACACCGAATGCAACGTATGATATTGTCTTCGAGAACCATACGTTTAACTTCTTCGCTTATAAGGATATAAAAGCGGGAGAAGAAATCTTAATCAATTATAATGGTGAAGTTGATAATGACGAGCTGTTATGGTTTGATAAGGAAAAAGAAGAGAACGAAAAGTAATTTATAATAAGTGATGAAAGGGAGGCTTTTACATAGGTAAAAGCCTCCCTTTTTAGTGATGAAAATAAAGTAAATATTACAAAAAAATACCACTTTATTTTCGTATGATATAGTAAGATACTGAAGGATAGTGTGTTGAAAAAGTAATATATTTTACAAATTGTTGTCTTTCTGATGACATGTCAAGTTTAGTAGCTCATTTGGGTTGCTTTATTATGCAATATATATTTTAATATGAGTGGCACCTCTTATAAATTAAGAGGTTTATAGGTGTCTCGAATTGATTTTGGGTACACTGTATCCACCACTTTAGGTTCATTTCATGTATGTGGGGATATTATGGGCCCGTATAACGGGATAAAAAGAATATAGAAATAGAGGAATCGTAAAATGAATATGCAAGAGGTTTATGAATATTTAAGTACGGTATTGCCTGAAGGTCATGTGAAACAAGATGAAATGTTAAAGAATCATACGCATATTAAAGTTGGTGGAAAAGCAGATGTGTTCGTTGCACCGACAAATTATGATGAAATTCAAAAAGTTATTAAATATGCTAACAAATATAATATTCCAGTTACGTTTTTAGGAAATGGATCGAATGTCATTATTAAAGATGGTGGAATTCGCGGAATTACAGTAAGTTTAATTCATATTACAGGTGTTACTGTAACAGGAACGACGATTGTAGCACAGTGCGGTGCGGCAATTATTGATGTATCACGTATTGCATTAGATCATAATTTAACGGGTCTTGAGTTTGCTTGTGGTATTCCAGGTTCAGTTGGCGGAGCATTATATATGAATGCTGGTGCTTACGGCGGTGAAATTTCGTTTGTATTAACAGAAGCTGTCGTAATGACAGGTGATGGAGAGCTACGTACTTTGACGAAAGAAGCATTTGAATTTGGATATCGTAAGAGTGTATTTGCGAACAACCATTACATTATTCTTGAAGCGAGATTTGAACTTGAAGAAGGTGTACATGAAGAAATTAAAGCAAAAATGGATGATTTAACGTTCAAACGTGAGTCAAAACAGCCTCTAGAATATCCTTCATGTGGTAGCGTATTTAAGCGCCCACCAAATAACTTTGCTGGTAAACTAATTCAAGAATCAGGGCTACAAGGTAAGCGAATTGGCGGAGTGGAAGTTTCTCTAAAACACGCTGGATTTATGGTGAATGTTGATAACGGAACAGCACAAGATTACATCGATTTAATTCACTTCGTACAAAAGACTGTTGAAGAGAAATTTGGCGTGAAGTTAGAGCGAGAAGTAAGAATTATTGGAGAAGATAAAGAATAAACTCTACGTATGAAACTGTGAATTATTTTAAAATAATATTTGGGTATTGTTGACAATTTGTTTGCGATTCAATATAATGGCTAATAATTTAACAAATAACATACGTTGAAAGAGCCCAGTAGCAGTTTGTCACTGTTAACGAGAGAGCTAGGGGTTGCTGGAACCTAGCACAAACAAACTTGCGAATTACACTCTGGAGTATCTTAGGTAATGCTAAGCGGATTGGCAATCGATATTATTGCTAAGAGTGGTATGAGTAGCTATGCTATTTATACAAACTGGGTGGTAACACGGTGAATAATCGTCCCTATGTCATAGACATAGGGATTTTTTGTTTTCAAAAAAATAGAGGGGATGACAAAAGATGAACATTATTGATGAATTAGAATGGCGCGGTGCCATTAATCAACAGACAGATGAAGAAGGTTTACGTAAGCTAGTAGAAGAGAAAAAGATTTCACTATACTGCGGAGTTGATCCGACTGGTGATAGTATGCATATCGGACATTTGATTCCGTTTATGATGATGAAGAGATTCCAGTTAGCTGGTCATCATCCAGTTATTTTAATCGGCGGGGCAACAGGAACAATTGGTGATCCGAGCGGACGTCAATCAGAACGTCAACTTCAAACGTTAGAAGTAGTGCAGCATAACGTGGATGCGTTAACAGCGCAAATGAAAAAGCTGTTTGATTTTGGCGGAAATAGCGAAGTGAAGATGGTAAATAACTACGACTGGACACATGAAATAAACATTATCGAATTTTTACGTGATTACGGAAAAAACTTTAGCATCAATAGCATGTTAGCGAAGGACATTGTAGCAAGTCGTTTAGATACAGGAATTTCTTTCACAGAATTTACGTACCAAATCTTGCAAGCGATGGACTTCCATCATTTATACACGAAAGAAGATGTTCAACTGCAAATTGGTGGTAGTGACCAATGGGGAAATATTACGAGTGGGTTAGACTTAATTCGTAAGTTAGAAGGACACGAAGCGAAGGTATTCGGATTAACGATTCCGTTATTGTTGAAATCAGATGGTACGAAGTTTGGTAAATCAGCAGGTGGTGCGGTTTGGCTTGATCCTGAAAAAACAACACCATTTGAATTTTACCAGTTCTGGGTAAATACAGATGACCGTGATGTCGTTAAATACTTGAAATACTTTACGTTCTTAACGAAAGAGCGCATCGATGAATTGGCAGTGAAGGTAGAAACGGAGCCTCATAAACGTGAAGCGCAAAAAGTATTAGCGGAAGAAATGACGAAATTTGTTCATGGAGAAGAGGCATTCCTGCAAGCTGTGAAAATTACCGCAGCATTATTTAGCGGAGATATTAAATCGTTAACAGCCGATGAAATTGAGCAAGGCTTTAAAGAAATGCCAACATTCCAGTCTTCAAAAGAGACGAAAAATATCGTAGAATGGCTAGTCGATTTAGGAATTGAACCATCTAGACGACAAGCACGTGAGGATATTAATAACGGAGCTATTTCTATGAATGGTGAAAAAGTAACGGATGTAGATACGGATGTGACTGTAGAAAATTCATTTGATGGACGATTTATTATTATTCGTAAAGGGAAGAAGAACTACAGCTTAGTGAAGTTAGGAGAATAATTTGTGTGAAAGGATGGGAGTAGAAAGAATACTTCCATCCTTTCATATACACAATTTAGACATAAAATAATCAGTAAATTTAGATAATTAAAAGGGTTATATTATTCTTCTGCCGAATAAATAAGTTAGAGGAAATTACGGACTAAAAAAGCCCGAACCATGCTGGGCATGATTCGGGCTTATAATCAGATTAGTAAGCTAAGCTGAATAGACCTTTAATGTGTGATAAGTAACGAACGTTACTTGCTTCTTTCATTAATGATGCTGGTAAGCCTTTAAGTGGAGTATTGCTTGCTCCGATTGTAGCAACAGCATCTTTACGTCCTAGACTAGCAAGTGTTCCAGAGTTTACAGGTGCGAACTCTTCGAATGCTTTGCCTTTTAGTGCAGCGTATAAGTTGTATCCAATTAACTCACCCATTTGCCAAGCGATTTGTGCAGTTGGTGGGTATGGACGTCCGTCTGGAGCGAAGACAACAGCGCTGTCTCCAGCAACGAATACGTTTTTGTGAGAAGTAGATTGTAGGTATGCATCAACTGTTGCACGACCACGGTTTACTTCAAGACCTGATTCACCGATTAGTGGGTTACCTTGAACGCCACCTGTCCAAACGAATGTGTTAGCAACAAGTTTTTGACCATCTTTTAAGTCGATTTCGTTGCCAGCAACGTTTGTTACAGGAAGACCTGTTAAGAATGTAACGCCGCGTGCTTCTAGGCTAGTAGTTGCACGTTCGATTAAGTGGTCTGGTAATACTGGAAGGATTTTTGGACCTGCTTCCACAAGAAGAAGTTTAACTTCTTTTGGATTTACGCCGTGGCTTTTTGCAAGTTTAGGCATAATGTCAGCAAGCTCACCAACTAGCTCAACGCCAGTTAATCCGCCACCACCGATTACGATTGTAGCATCAGCTTCGTTTTTCGTTTTCGCGTATTCACGAATACGGTCTTCAACGTGTTTGTAGATTTTGTTTGCATCAGCAGCAGATTTTAATACCATGCTGTTTTCTTCTAGTCCTGGAATACCGAAGTAAGCAGTTTTACTTCCTAAAGCAACTACAAGTGCATCGTAAGATAAAGTAGTGCCGCCAGCTAGTTTGATTTCTTTGCTATCAACTGAGAATGACTCAACTGTTGCAATTTTAAGATCGATATCTTTACCTTTGAAAAGCTTTGTAAGTGGCATTGCAATTGCTTGCTCAGACACGTTACCAGCTGCAAGGCGGTGTAATTCAGTGATGATTTGGTGTGTTGGGTATTGGTTAATCACTGTAACTTGTGCTTCTGATTTGCTGTAATATTTACGTACGTTTAAAGCGGCAAGAAGACCGCCATAACCAGCGCCTAAGATGACAATTTGTTTTGACATAGTATGATATCCCCCGTCTTTACTAATTGTTGTTATAAGTTAAATTATTTATTGTTACGTTCTGCACTAATTTGAAGATATGCGTTCACAAAGCGGAACATTTTTTGTGCTTGTGGATCTTTTAGTAATTTTAACAGACCGAATAGGCCGATAACTTCGTTGCTTTCGTCAGCACGATCTTTCGCTTCGATTGCAGTTGCAGCCATGCTTTTCACTGTATCTTTTACAGGTTCTACAAGCTCTGTAATTGCACCAACAGTGTCGCTTTTTAATACTTCATCAGTAGCAACAGTTTGAGCGAAGTCATAAGACTTAGTTAAAATGTTAACAAGCTCAGTTAATTTTGGAAGCTGTTCTACTAGTGTTGTTAATGATTCTTGTACCTCAGGTTTTAACAACTGATCAAGTACATCAAGTTGTCCTTGGCTAGCAGAAATTTGTACAGTTTCTTGTTCTGGCTTTGTTTGAGTCATAGTTTCTGGCATCTCCAATTCTCCTTTACGATAGCAATACTCTTATTTTTGATAGGTAAGATAGTAAACGCTTGCGAAACTTTATACAAAGTTTCACAAAACACAATAAAATGCCTTTAAATTTATGGCAGCAAACAAGCTAGCATAAATCTAAAACCATATTTTCTTACCTATTATTTATGAACTGTCCGATACATGGCTTGTCCGCATAATGGAAAAGCTCCGTTACCGGAAAGTGTATATAATATATATCCTATATTATATACTATATACACCTATGTTAACATAAAAATGATTCCTAATTATTTGATATTGAGTGTATAACGTAGTGCTGACAAGGTATGAAAGCGTATAAAATATTTTGTTCCAGTTAGAAATGTACATATATATAAAGAAAAAAAGGAAAAAATGAACAAATTCATGTTCGTTTTTTCCTTTTTTTATTGTTCACCTTCTGTTATTAGCATCGATGTGTTACCGCTTTTTTCAAGATGGCATTCGCCCCAAGTACAAAGGGAATCAAGAATGGATTCTAAAGACCAACCGTAGTCTGTAAGGGAATATTCTACTTTCGGTGGTACTTGATTGTATACCTTTCTTTGAATAACTCCATCTTCTTCTAGTTCGCGTAATTGCTGCGTTAACATTTTCTGTGTAATACCAGGCATGAGACGTTTTAATTCACTCGTTCTCTTTGTACCTTTCGTTAAGTGGCAAAGAATAACGACTTTCCATTTTCCACCGATAACCTCTAAAGTTGCTTCAACGGGAATGTTATATTTCTTCATATTAAAATCTCCTTTGATGAATGTAGATGTCAGTTCTCCAACAAAAGAAGCTAAATCATTTAAATGTTACTAAAAAGTACCTATAGCACTTTAAAGTACGTACTTTTTATCATGTTGAATATGTTCCATAATAGCATATGTAAGAGGGAAATGAGTAGTACGGTACTAAAAAGTACCTATGTTACTTTTAGGTACCTATCGTACTTTTAAGTGCGTTCTTCAAAAAAAGAGTGAAGCCATTCATAATAGCATATATGAGCAGTAAATTTATTTTTGTAGAAGAAAAAAGGCCTTTTTTCATACTATTATGATTGGATTTCTAGCATTAAGGAGGAGTTCAATTGAATTCATATACAGTATCTTCTTCGGCAGTACAGACGAATCGGAGAAGTATGTTTGCTTTATTAGCACTAGCCATTAGTGCGTTTGGAATTGGTACAACCGAATTTATTAGTGTCGGTTTATTACCATCTATTTCAGAGGATTTACATGTTTCTGTTACAACAGCGGGTTTAACCGTTTCTTTATATGCGTTAGGAGTAGCGTTCGGTGCCCCAGTATTAACGTCATTAACAGCTAGTATGTCGCGAAAGACGTTATTAATGTGGATTATGATTATTTTCATTATTGGTAATGGAATTGCGGCGGTGGCAACAAGTTTTACTGTGTTACTTATCGCGAGGGTTGTATCTGCGTTTGCGCACGGCGTTTTTATGTCGATAGGATCCACCATTGCGGCTGCGCTTGTACCAGAGAATAAACGTGCGAGTGCAATTGCATTTATGTTTACTGGTTTAACCGTTGCGACCATTACAGGTGTACCGATTGGAACGTTTATCGGTCAACAATTTGGCTGGAGAGCTTCATTTATGGTAATTGTGGCAATTGGGATCGTTGCTTTCATCGCCAACAGTATGCTAATTCCTTCTAACTTAAAAAAAGGTACGTCTGTATCATTTCGCGATCAATTTAAGTTGATTACGAATGGAAGACTATTACTTGTATTTATTATTACTGCATTAGGATACGGGGGAACATTCGTAACATTTACGTATTTATCCCCGCTATTACAAGAAGTAACAGGATTTAAAGCAAGTACCGTTACAATTATTTTGTTAGTGTACGGAATCGCCATTGCAATAGGGAATATGATCGGCGGAAAATTATCAAATCATAATCCGATTCGAGCATTATTTTACATGTTCTTTATTCAAGCAATTGTATTATTTGTTTTCACATTTACAGCGCCGTTTCAAGTCGCTGGACTCATCACAATTATTTTTATGGGACTATTCGCATTTATGAATGTTCCAGGGCTACAAGTGTATGTCGTTATATTGGCTGAAAGATTTGTACCTAGCGCTGTTGATGTGGCATCCGCGATTAACATTGCAGCGTTTAATGCGGGAATCGCTCTCGGTGCTTATTTAGGAGGCATTGTTACGAACTCGTTAGGATTAATTCATACAGCTTGGGTAGGCGGGATTATGGTAGTGGGCGCTGTTATTTTAACAGCGTGGAGTATGATGTTAGAAAAAAGAAATCAAGTAAAATAAGGGAGAGAAAATATAATGAAAAATTTACAAAGTACAGCAACATTGCATAACGGTGTAGAAATGCCTTGGTTCGGTTTAGGTGTTTTTAAAGTAGAAGATGGACCAGAACTTGTAGAAGCTGTGAAATCTGCGATTAAAGCAGGATACCGTAGTATCGATACAGCTGCGATTTATGGAAATGAGAAAGCTGTAGGAGAAGGAATTCGCGCAGGTATAAAAGAAGCAGGCATTTCTCGTGAAGATTTATTCATTACTTCAAAAGTGTGGAATTCGGATCAAGGATATGAAACGACACTTGCTGCATATGAAGAAAGCTTAAAAAAATTAGAGCTAGATTATTTGGATTTATATCTTGTTCATTGGCCTGTAGAAGGGAAATATAAAGATACGTGGAGAGCGTTAGAAACACTTTATAAAGAAAAACGCGTACGTGCAATTGGCGTAAGTAACTTCCAAATCCATCATCTGCAAGACGTGTTAGCAGATGCAGAAATGAAACCGATGATTAACCAAGTGGAATATCACCCTCGTTTAACGCAAAAAGAATTACAAGCGTTCTGTAAAGAGCAAGGTATTCAAATGGAAGCATGGTCACCACTTATGCAAGGTCAATTGTTAGATAACGAAACATTGCAAGAAATTGCTCATAAGTATGGTAAAACGACAGCTCAAATCATTTTACGCTGGGACCTTCAAAATGAAGTTGTAACAATTCCGAAGTCAACGAAAGAACACCGAATCATTGCAAATGCCGATATATTTAATTTCGAATTAACGAAAGAAGATATGGAGAAAATCGACGCGTTAAACGAAAATCACCGCGTTGGTCCAGACCCTGATAACTTCGATTTCTAAACATATAGTGGAGAAGAAGAGTGCAAACAGTTTGCACTCTTTTTTGTTTTGTTTATGCATAAAAATTTTTTCTAACTAAATACTACTTATTAGTAAATTTGTTATTTCATAAGGGGCTGTAAACATGAATATAAAGCAATCGTTCAAACTTTTGGCTGTTTTTTTAAGTGTTTTATTTGTGTTATTTCCGCTGCAAAAAGCATTCGCGGAAGTTATGGATCATACAAAGTATCAGATGGATTGGAGTTATAGTAAGTCAAAGAAGAAACCAATTCGAACAGAGCTTATTAAAACAGCAGATGGTAAAATTGCCTTTTGCTTAAATGTAGATTTGAAATCTCCGAGTGGTCAAGATTTACCAGAAATGGGAAAAGTGGATATTAATGTGTACCGTGTACTATTGAATGGATATCCACAAAAGAGTCCACAAGAATTAGGTGTTTCTGATTGGAGAGAAGCACATTATGCAACGCAGCTTGCAGTATGGAATGCATTAAAACAAATCGAGATTAATGATTTAGATTTTCGTAATAAAAATGTAGAAAAGCTAACGAAAGAGATTGTTGCAAAAGCAAATGCTAGTGAAGAATTACAAGAAATTACGATGAGTGTCATACCATCAGAAGAACAAGAAGCAGTATTGAAAAATGATTTCTTTGAAACAGGTTTATATACAGTAGAAACAAACGCAAAAAGCGGAACGTATAAAGTGCAAGCAACAGGTGCACCAGCGGGCGCGAAGTTTGTAAATGAAAAAGGCGAAGCAAAAACGGAATTTAATGTAGGAGAAAAATTCCGCATCTTAATTCCGAAACAAACACCAGCTGGTGGATTTAGCTTTAAAGTATTAGGGAATTTAACAAAGTTACAAGGGATTGCACATAAAGGTACACCAACAATTCAAAATGCAGTCGTATTACTTGAGCGCAGTGAAGAAAAAACAAGTCCGGAGTTATCGGTAAGTTGGAAAACAACAAATGGTCATGATAATAATAAACCACATACTCCAAATGAACCACATCAACCGAATCAAAAGAGATAACGAAAAAGCATTGGCTTGTGCCAGTGCTTTTTTATATGAATGGTAAAGTTATATTAGAAAATTTATCCCGCATTAATGGGCAGTAAGACCCTCACCTCAAAATTCAGCGGAAGCAAAGAAATTAGGTGGGGGGATCAACTGCCCGTAAAAGCCCGATTGGTTCAACTAATAATCAGTGGGGGATGAACAAAACCCCCACTGATTAAAGTTTCACTTTATATTCGGAATGAAAACACTGTTAATACAGTGTGAACTTTATTTCGAAATAATATAAATATACTAAAATCCAAACGTTACAATTAATAGATTGTATTCACAAAATTGTAACATGATTCTGATTGAAAAGGCTATCAAACGAAGTAGAAAGCGTGTAGAATTCAGTTGGAAAAACTACCTATAGATGGTTATATATGAAGAAAATGTAAGATTCTATTATTATTCGCAACTTTAGATGTATAGATGACAATACTGAAATATATCTTTTGCTATTCTCTTTTTATGTAGAGAGAACTCGTCACAAATAGAGAGAAGTGAGGAGAATACAGTACATAAAAATTTTTATTAATGTAGGAAAGCGAATACATGGAGAGAAATGTGGTAGTAAATGATACAGGTGCGCGAGGTGTTAGTCTATTCATTAAATGTCTTTATAAAAATAATAGGATTCCTTGTTAAATGAATATATAGGATGTCTTTTCTAAATAAAGGAACAGGGGACACAGATTATGTCGAAGAAAAAGAAGAGTAGGGTATTAGTGGCTGGAATATGTATATCTACATTATTATCGCCAGTAGCTTTCGAAGCATCGAAAGGATATGCAGCACCTTTGGAAGAAAATAAAGGTGGGAAATTAGAAGAGGTTAAAGAGAATAAATTTGAGCAGAGAGTATTTCAGTTGCCGGGGAAAGGTAGTGTGGAAGAAGAAAATAAACGCTTAAGAGTTACTTGGAAACTTGCTGCTAATGAGCCGACTGGAATTTATGCGGCACCAAATGAAGAGATTACAATTGACATAAAAGGAACGCAGAATATTCAAGCTTTCATAGGAACGAGATCTTATGATGAGAAGGATCCAGAAGAGTTTGATTTAAAACCAGGGAAAAATGTTATTTCATCTCCAAGAGGCGGTATTTTATATTTTTATAATATGAATAACGAAGGGGTAGTAACAGCTTCCGTTACGAATGGTGGTAGCCATTTTCCTTTATTTATTTTAGGTAAGCACACGAAAAAAGACTGGGATGAAATGTTAAAAAAATATGAGAATCCTTATGCAGTTGAATTAAAAGGTGAGAGAAGCTTAACTACTACTACTTACGATTCTGTGCAGAAATATATTAAGAATACAGATCCAACAGATTTAATGAATTTGCATGATAAGATTATCCGTTTAGAAAACACAGTGGCAGGTTTATCTGAGGACGGTGTTGGGGTTGCAAAATCTCCAACTCATTATGTTCAGTTTGTTGAAAAAAGGAAGCCTGCTAAAGGGAACTTTATGTTTGCGACAAATTATCATACAGGATATATCCCTACGGCAATGAATAGAGTTTTAGATATAGAAGTGCTTGAAAAGGATGGATGGGGACCATGGCATGAAGTTGGACATTTACATCAGCAAGAACCTTGGAAGTGGTCTAAAGTAAGGGAAGTCACAGTAAATATTTACTCATTAGCTGTTCAAAAGGCGTTAGGGAATCAATTAGAAATGGATGAACACTATAAAAATTCATTTGAGTATTTAGAGAAGCCTAAAGCAGAAAGATTCATTGATGACATTAATCCTCTTACAATGTTTTGGCAATTAAATGTAGTGTATGGAGAACATTTCTATCCTAGGTTACATCAAGCTTATCGTTTGTTACCACAGAGTGAAATGCCTCATTCTGATGAAGAGAAAAAGCAAATGTTTGTTTATATGACATCAAAAGTGGCAGGGCAAAATTTAATTCCTTTCTTTGAGGAATGGGGATTAACGCCAAATGATGATATTAGAGAGAAAATAGAAAAATTAAAGTTACCTAAATTAGAAAAGGAAATCTGGAAAGCTACAGGTAGTAATGATATTCGTGAGAAGCAAGTTGAACCGTATAAGGTTCCATATGGTGAACCTGCTAATGAGGTGCAAAACCTTTTAGTTGGTACAGATTCTGACGAGAATGAAGCAAGTAAACTTGTTCGAAATTTAGGTGAGAATGTAAAAGTAACAGGAAAGATTGTATGGCCTAAATTAGAGAATGGGAAACAGGAAGTGTTAGTAGAAATTGAGGATGAGAAAGGAAATAAAAATTCAATTCCTGTCCAAGTTAACGGAGTTTATGATGACAGTATAGTTTTTCAAGGATTTTCAGATGATGTAATGTCGACAGTGACACTTCACCACAATGAGAAGAAATTAAATGCAAACTTTACTAATAATGAAATACATTACCGTTTTGAAAAAGAAGAATATATGGGCTTAACGCTATACGATCGAAATGGGATTGAAAAGAAACGTGTATCAGCAGAAGGACAAGAAACGGGAAAAAGATTTGCGATGGAACTAAATGAATTGGATTTTGAATATGGTGATGTAGTAAAAGTATTCCATGCAGAACCAGGCCGTTTGAAGTGGTACAAAAATAACGCACTTGTAGATCAAGGGAAAGCTAAAAATAAAAAAGGAAAATTATTCCAAATTACTCAACAAGGGTTCGAATTAAAAGATAGTTTACAAGAAGTCACGGAGAAACCGCAAAAAGTAGTAGTAGGAACAGACGTTGAAAAGTTAGACGCGAAAAACTTTGTTGAAGTAAAAGGTGGAGAAGTAGTTGGATTTGTGGAAAAACCGAATACAACAAAAATCGGTGAACAAAAAGTAAAAGTAGAAACGAAAGATCGTTTTGGAAATAAGAAAGTGACGGAAGTACCAGTAGAAGTAACATATGGAGATAGCATTGTATACCAAGGGCTTAGTAATGTTGTTCGTTCTATTGTAACGTTAAATCATGATGATAAGAAACTACATGTAACGTCTACAGATGAACAAATTCATAGCTACTTTAAAAATGAATTATATATGGGAATTACGTTATACGATCAAAATGGAACTGAGAAAAAGCATGTAACGGCAGAAGGGCAAGAGACTTCAAAGAATTTCGCTGAGCAAGTAAATGGAACTCCATTTGAGTATGGAGATGTTATTAAAGTGTATCATGCGGAACCGAGTCGTCTAAAATGGTATAAAAAGAGTAAATTAGAAGAGCAGTTAGCTTCAACAGAAGTTTCATTTAAGGTTACTCAAAGTGGATTAGAACAAGTAAAGGGAACTTTATAATAAAAAACGCGCATAGATAGTGTATCTATGCGCGTTTTTCTTTTTATTATTCAGCCTCAGAAACAACTGTGAAGCGTTCGTTTACGTGTTTTGGATTTTCGATTTCATCAAGTGCTGCTACTGCGAAGTCTTCGTAACTTACGTAGCTATCACCTTTTGAGTTCACAAGAAGGTTGTCTTTACCAGCTGTATAAGAACCAGTGCGTTTTCCTAATGCGAATAGTGCAGAAGGGCTGATGAATGTCCAAGTGATGTCATTTGTTTGTTGTAAGATTTCTAAGTTTTTACCTTGGTTTTGAGCAGTTGCAAGGTATTCGCCCGGGAAACCTGGCGTCTCAAATACACGTGTTGTTTTCTCTTCGTCTACAAATAAGCTTCCAGCGCCGCCAACTACAAGTAATTTTGTATTTGGTGCACCTTTCATCGCTTCAATTAGTACGTTTCCTGCATCTACGTGAAGGTGTTCTTCGCCTGCTGGAGCGCCGAATGCATTTACAACTACGTCAAATGCCTGTAGGTCATTAGATGTAAGAGAGAATACATCTTTCTCTAAAACTTTTACGTTTTCTTCTGTAATTTTTGCAGCGTTTCTTACGATTGCAGTTACTTCATGTCCGCGATCTAATGCTTCTTTTAAAATACGACTTCCTGCTTTACCAGTTGCTCCGATGATTCCGATTTTCATAATAAATCCCTCCAAATTGTTTTCTTAAAGTGTATATCTGAAAGTAAATGAATTTGATGTAATTAGGTTTGTTACAACCTGATGTAATCATTATAGTTACAGGTTGATACTTTTGTCAATGGGGTAGTTTGTAGATTTATTTTTTGTTTTAGTATGCACAGTTAGAGGGAGGGGAGTCATAAAGATATTGTCGCTTCTTTCCAGTCTAATATTTGGAAAATAGAAATTGTCGAAAAATGTTGATTTTTAAATGTTTTTTAAATATAATTCGTTTTATGGAGAAAAGGAGGGGTTAATTGTATGAATATTTTGGAACAATTTGTTTCGTCAACGAATACAATTCTTTGGTCATATATTCTTATTGCAATGTTAATTGGTTTAGGTCTTTATTTTTCTATTAAATTGAAATTCGTACAAATTACTCATTTAGGGGAAATGGTTCGACTAATGAGTGATGGATTAACTGGAAAGACGCGTAAAAAAGGTAGTGTATCTTCTTTCCAAGCGTTCTGTATGAGTTCAGCAGCGCGTATTGGAATCGGTAACTTAGCTGGTGTAGCGTTAGCTATTTCTATGGGAGGACCTGGCGCGGTATTTTGGATGTGGGTGATTGCGATTATCGGAGCGTCTTCAAGCTTCGTAGAAAGTACGCTTGCGCAAATTTATAAAGTAAAAGATGGCAGTGGCTTCCGTGGTGGTCCTGCTTATTATATGGAAAAAGGTTTAAATAAACGTTGGATGGGAATTTGGTTCTCTATCCTTATTACAATTAGTTATGGTTTAATTTTTAACTCAGTACAAGCGAATACAGTAACATTAGCGTTTGAAAATGCATTTGGTTTAGAGCGTTATATTGTTGGTATTGCATTAGCTGCATTAGTTGCGGTTATTATTTTTGGTGGTGTAAAAAGCATTGCACGTATGTCTGAAATGATTGTTCCGCCAATGGCGCTTATTTATATTGCAGTAGCAATTTTCGTTGTTATTAAAAATTATTATTTAATACCGGATATGTTTACAGAAATCTTTAAAGGTGCATTTGGTTTAGATTCAGCTGTAGGTGGCGGTATCGGTGCTGCAATGAAATATGGTATTCAGCGTGGATTATTCGCGAACGAAGCAGGTATGGGTAGTGCGCCGAACGCGGCAGCGACAGCTGATGTAACGCATCCAGCAAAACAAGGTTTTATTCAAACAATTGGAGTGTTAGTGGATACATTCTTAGTATGTACATCAACAGCATTTATCGTACTATGTTCTGGTGCATATAAAGCAACAAATTTAGAAGGTATTGAATTAACACAAATGGCGCTAAGTTCACAAATTGGCTCTTGGGCAAGTAGCTTCTTAGCGATTATTATTTTCTTATTCGCTTTCAGTTCACTTCTAGGAAACTACTATTATGGTGAAACGAATATTGAATTCATTAAACAAAGTAAAACTTGGTTAACGATTTACCGTATTGCGGTAGTTGGAATGGTATTATTCGGTTCTGTTGCTACACTTCAAGTTGTATGGAACATGGCGGATTTATTTATGGGACTAATGGTAATCACAAACTTAATCGCGATTACACTTCTTGGCCGATTTGCATATGCTGCTTTGGCAGACTATGTAAGGCAAAAGAAACAAGGAAAAGATCCAGTGTTCAGTGCAGATTCTATTCCTGGTTTAACGAATACAGAGTGTTGGGATAAGCCAGTGGTAACAGATAAAGAAAAAGCAGTGTAATGAAAAGGCGAGCGTCGAGGTAAATTCGATGCTCGTCTTTTTTTGTTGTAGTAAATGATGAAAAGGGTGAGGGGAAATTATTAATATAATTTTGTTTGTTCATTATTCTCGTGATTTGTAGAGAATGCACTGTCTAAAAAGTAGGACTGATCGAATGGGATGAGTGATTGAGTGTTGGATACATGCGTGTACTGGTTATATTTTTATGTAAAAATACACGCGTGTTAAGAAGTTTGACGTGTTCGTGTCATAAAACCTAACATAAAATTCTTGATTACTAAAAGTTTTTAGAATATAATTTTCTTATTGTTAGGAAGAGGGGGCAATGCAATTATGGATTTTTTAGCTAAGGTAATTGGGGATATAAATAATGTCCTTTGGTCATATATCATTATTGCGATGTTAATTGGGTTAGGACTTTACTTTTCGTTTCGTGTGAAATTTGTCCAAGTTCGTTACTTCGGTGAAATGATTCGATTGCTTGGGGATGGGGCAAGTTCGAAAACGAGGAAAGCACAAAAAGAGAAGAGTGGTGTATCATCGTTCCAGGCTTTTTGTATGAGTACAGCTTCTCGTGTAGGTACTGGTAACTTAGCTGGTGTAGCTATCGCAATTTCAGCAGGTGGACCAGGAGCAGTATTTTGGATGTGGTTAATCGCGGTAATTGGGGGTGCTTCTGCATTTGTAGAGAGCACATTAGCGCAAATTTATAAAGTAAAAGATGGGAATACGTTCCGTGGTGGTCCAGCGTATTATATGGAAAAAGGTTTGAATAAGCGCTGGCTTGGAGCTATTTTCTCTGTATTAATAACAGTAAGTTTCGGATTAATTTTTAACGCTGTACAATCTAATACTGTAGCAGCTGCTTTTGATGGGGCATTCAAAACAGATAGTAGATTAGTCGGTCTTGTAATGGCTGGTTTACTTGCAGTTATTATTTTCGGCGGAGTAAAACGTATTGCTCGTGCGGTTGAAATGATCGTTCCGGTAATGGCGATTATTTATGTAGCAGTGGCATTATTCGTTGTTGTAACAAACATTACGGCAATTCCGTATGTATTTAAAGAAATTTTCTTACATGCTTTCGGAATTAAAGAAGTAGTAGGTGGGGGATTAGGAGCTGCGATTTTACTAGGAGTAAAACGCGGATTATTCTCAAATGAAGCAGGTATGGGTAGTGCGCCGAACGCAGCTGCGACTGCAAACGTAACGCACCCAGTTAAACAAGGTTTCATTCAAACTTTAGGGGTATTTACAGATACATTATTAATTTGTAGTTGTACAGCATTTATTATTCTTTTATCAGATGTGCATAATGCAGCTGATCTAAATGGTATTCAATTAACGCAGCAAGCATTAAGCCAACATATCGGACCGTGGGCGTCTATATTTGTAGCAGTTGCAATCTTCTTGTTTGCATTTAGTTCATTAGTAGGTAACTACTACTATGGTGAAACGAATATTGAATTCTTAAATGGAAGTAAAGTGTTATTAACGGCATACCGCATTGCTGTACTTGGTATGGTTATGTTAGGATCTGTAGCAACAATTCAAATCGTTTGGGATGTAGCTGATTTATTCATGGGTATTATGGCTGTTATTAACTTAGTTGCAATTGTATTCCTTTCTAAGTATGCTTTTGCGGCATTATCAGATTACGTAAAGCAAAAGAAACAAGGAAAAGATCCGGTATTCTATGCGAATTCTATTCCAGGCCTGAAAAATACAGAGTGCTGGGAAGAGAAAGTAGCTGATAAAGAAAAAGCAGTATAATGAGATGAGCATCAAGTGAAACTTGATGCTCATTTTTTTGTTTTATCTAGATATTTGTTGGTAGTAAAAGACGAACATTCATGAGTGTTTTATAAGAAAATGTAATTTTTTTAAGAAAAGTGCGGATATGAGTTGTGATTTGTGTTAGAATGGAAAATGCCTTTGAAACATGAGGTTTTATGATATTTCTTATCCGATTGAAGATTTTGGAGGAGAAATGGAAAGTTCGGATTATTTCTTGTTTTAAGTGGTCAGACGTTCAACGTTAATGAAGAGTTAAATGGAGGATTTTATTAATGAAGTTTGTTATGTTTCTTGTAGGATTACTCGTTGTATTTTCACTCGGTTTTCTTATAAGCTCCGATCGAAAGAAGATTAAGTATAAACCAATCGCAATCATGCTTGTTATTCAGTTAGCATTAACTTATTTCTTATTAAATACGCAAGTTGGTTATATTTTAGTAAAAGGAATTTCAGATGGATTTGGCGCGCTGCTTGGATACGCGGAAGCTGGAATCGTTTTTGTATTTGGTGGCCTTGTTAATAAAGGAGAGGTTTCATTCTTCTTAACAGCACTATTACCAATCGTATTCTTTGCCGTTTTAATTGGAATTCTGCAACACTTTAAAATTTTACCGATAATTATTCGTGCTATTGGTACGTTGTTAAGTAAAGTAAATGGTCTAGGAAAACTAGAATCATATAACGCAGTAGCAGCTGCCATTGTTGGGCAAGCGGAAGTATTTATTACAGTAAAAGATCAATTAAGTAAAATCCCAAAACATCGTTTATATACATTATGTGCATCTTCCATGTCTACAGTATCAATGTCAATCGTAGGTTCTTATATGAAAATGATCGAACCGAAATATGTAGTAACAGCACTTGTATTAAATTTATTTAGTGGTTTCATTATTATTCATATTATTAACCCGTACGATATTACAGAAGAAGAAGATACACTGAAATTAGAAAATAAGAAAAAACAATCATTCTTTGAAATGCTAAGTGAATATATTATGCTTGGCTTCACAATCGCAATTACAGTAGCAGCGATGTTACTTGGTTTCGTAGCATTAATTACAGCAATTAATAGCTTGTTTGATTCCATGTTCGGCATTACATTCCAAGCTATTTTAGGATATATTTTCTCACCATTAGCATTCGTAATGGGGATCCCGCAAGCAGAGATGGTAACAGCGGGACAAATTATGGCAACAAAATTAGTATCAAACGAGTTCGTTGCGATGCTTGATCTTGGAAAAGTAGCTGGTGATTTATCAACTCGTACAGTTGGCATTCTTTCTGTATTCCTTGTATCATTTGCGAACTTCTCATCAATCGGAATTATCGCAGGTGCAACAAAAGGTATCGATGAAAACCAATCAAATGTTGTATCATCATTCGGCCTACGCCTTGTATACGGTGCGACATTAGTAAGTATTCTATCAGCGATTATCGTTGGTGTTATGTTATAAAGTGAAACTTTAATCAGTGGGGGCTTTATCCCCCGCTGATTATCAGCCCTCACCAATCGGGCTTTTACGGGCAGTTAATCACCCACCTAATTTCTTTGTTTTCGCTGAATTTTGAGGTGGGGGTCTTACTGCCCGTTAAAGCGGGGTAAAAAAAAGATGGTCCTAGCTTATAGCTAGGGCTTTTTTTATGGTAAATTTGCATGAAAAATCCAATTTATTAGGAATATATTAACATATAAAAATCTTTTAAAATTTATATTGCATTTCAGTTAGATAACGCTTACAATTTGATTTGTAGGTGGTATCAATTTCAGACTTTCAAATATGGTAGGAGAGAAGAGGCTACCTTTTATAAATTGCAATTTATGTAAACGCTTACTGATTTTAGATGACAGTTCAATAGTATTTAGGGGTTTTAAATTTTTTTAACATCAATGGTCAGACGTCATTCGTTATACGACCGATAACTCGTGGGAGAAGTGGAGGATTCACATATGAAAATAGTAATGTTTCTAGTCGGTTTACTTGTAGTATTTGTACTAGGTTTCCTTATCAGTTCAGATCGTAAGAAAATTAAATATAAACCAATTGCACTTATGCTTGTCATTCAATTGGTACTTGCGTATTTCTTACTAAATACAAAGGTCGGATTTGTATTAGTAAAAGGGATTGCAGATGGGTTTGGCGCTATTTTAAAATTTGCGGAAGCAGGGGTTAATTTCGTATTTGGTGGTCTAGCAAATGATGGACAAGCACCATTCTTCTTAACAGTATTATTACCAATTATTTTCTTAGCAGTACTAATTGGGATTTTACAGCACATTAAAATTTTACCGATTATCATTCGTGCAGTCGGTTTCCTATTAAGTAAAGTTAACGGTTTAGGAAAACTAGAATCATATAATGCGGTAGCAGCTGCAATTGTTGGTCAAGGGGAAGTATTCATTACAGTAAAAGATCAATTAAGCAAATTACCGAAAAATCGTTTATACACACTTTGTGCATCTTCCATGTCAACAGTATCGATGTCAATCGTCGGTTCTTACATGAAAATGATTGATCCAAAATATGTAGTAACAGCACTAGTATTAAACTTATTTAGTGGATTCATTATCGTTCATATTATTAATCCATATGACGTAAAAGAAGAAGACGACATTCTGGAATTACAAGAAGATAAAAAACAAACATTCTTTGAAATGTTAGGCGAATATATTATGCTTGGTTTCTCTATCGCTGTAACAGTAGCGGCGATGTTAATCGGTTTCGTAGCATTAATTACAGCAATTAACGGTGTATTCGATTCAATTTTCGGAATCACATTCCAAAGCATTTTAGGATACATTTTCTCACCATTAGCATTCGTAATGGGTATCCCAACATCAGAGATGCTAACAGCAGGACAAATTATGGCAACGAAATTAGTAACGAACGAATTTGTTGCAATGCTTGACCTTGGAAAAGTAGCTGGTGATTTATCAGCTCGTACAGTAGGTATTTTATCTATCTTCCTTGTATCATTTGCGAACTTCTCATCTATCGGAATTATCGCAGGTGCAACGAAGAGTATCGATGGCAAACAAGCAAACGTTGTATCTTCATTCGGATTAAAACTTGTATATGGTGCAACGTTAGTAAGTATATTATCAGCGGTTATCGTTGGGGTTATGCTTTAATAAATTAAGAAAAGCAATGAGCGTAGGCTCATTGCTTTTTTATTTAACTTGCTTTATCCAAGTCTCTTTTAAATCGTGGTTTCTCCAAATAAGTTCCAAGCCTCCAGACATATTCAACAGGTCCCATTCGATATTTCTGCAGCCAATATGTGCTAACAAATAATTGAATTGTATAGATTATAATCGTTAAAAGAATACCGAAGAAATAGCCGATTTTACCGAATAAGCCAAAACCGTATGCATAAAAAATTGTTGTTGTGATAATGGACTGGGCCAAATAATTACTAACCGACATTTTTCCCATATTGGCCATGTATGTTAGTAGACGAGTTGCTTTTTTGTAATGGAATAATAAAATAATTGTGCTTCCGTAAAAGAAGGTCATGGTTACTGGTGTAAGGCCATTTTGTAACATAAGTAAAATAGGATGTTTTACGAACATAGCTGAAATTTTGATTGTAAAAGAAAAGATACCAGTAAGAAGCCAAATCTTTTTGACAGCAGAGATATGCTTATCAATCTCAAATAACCATCCTTTTTTTCCTATGTACATACCGATTAAGAAGAGTGGAGATAGGAAAATGAGTGTAAAAAGTGTTATAAAAGTTAATCCGAAGAAACCGTCAATACCTATATATTCGAAAGGATTTTCAGTTAACCTAAAGTTGACATGATCCATATAACTTCCAGTTTCATGAACTTTATGTTCTTTTTCAATATAAGGAGCAAAATCAGTAACATTTATATTTGGGTCAGTTGAATAATTCATAAGTGTAAGGAGTGCGAGTAGAATAGTTGCCCAAATTAATAATGTTTTTGGCTTTCTGTTTATAAACATTAGTAAGAAAATCCCAATGAGGCCATATGAGAATAAAATATCCCCGGACCAAATGAGCACGCCGTGAATAAAGCCTAATAGTAAAAGAATAAGAATACGACGTAAATATGTGGGGGAGAACTTTTTTCCTTTTGCGACAATGCTTTTTTGTAACAAAATAATGCTAAGACCAAATAAAAAAGAGAATAAAGAAATAAAATTTTGTGTGCCGAAAAATTGAATAAACCAATTAGCAACTTTATCGAGTTCGCCGAATATATAGGTTGGTTTTTCATTAGCAAAGAAACCGAATTGAATTAATGTCATATTAACAAGTAAAATACCAAATAATGCGAAACCACGTATGGCATCAACAACTTCTACACGTTGATTCATTTTTTCTCTCCTCATATATTATTTTATATTGAAAATAATACCATTTTATAGTTGGTACTATGTCAAATACGAGGAAATTTTAAGGTGATTTTAAGCTAGAGAGAAAATAAAAAATCACCTTAATACATTCATTAAGGTGATTGGAATACTATTCAGCTGGAGGCGTAAATGTACGTTTCTCTAATTCAGCATCTAGCATAAATAATGCGTTTGAATCGCTTGTAATACGTTTTAATTTTTGGATGATGCTATCGAATGAAGCTTCTTCTTCTACTTGCTCATCGACGAACCATTTTAAGAATGTAATTGTTGCGTGCTCACGCTCATCCCAAGCGATATCAGATAAGGTGTAAATACGCTTCGTTACTTCACGCTCGTGCTCAAGTGCCACTTCAAAAGCGTTCAGTACAGATTCATATTCGTTATTCGGATTATCAAATCCAGTAATAATAGCGCGCTCACCGCGGTCATTAATGTAGTTGTAGAGCTTCATTGCGTGGAAACGCTCTTCTTCAGCTTGTACAAGGAAAAAGTTAGCGAAGCCATCATAGCTCTCCGCTGTACAGTAAGCAGCCATTGCCATGTAAGCATGGGCAGAGTAAAATTCAAAGTTCATTTGATCATTTAGTGCGTCGTGCAATTTTTTAGATAACATAAAATCCCCCTTAGTATTGTGACAAGAATATTATACCATAATTGATAATATTCTCATTTAGATGTCTCGAACCTTTTCGAAAGCTTTGTGACGTGAGCTTCCATAATGTCTTGTAAGTCTAAATCATATTTTTGCGAAAGAATAATAAGGTTAGATAGTACATCACCAAGTTCTTCTTTTAGTTCTTGTTTTAGCTCTTCTTCTGTCTTAGCGTCTTCATCAGGGCGATCACGACCGATTTCAATAGCGCGAACAACGCGTGAAACTTCCCCAACTTCCTCTGTTAAGAAATTTAAGCGAATAAAGGAATTGTACTGTGACCAGCTTCGTTTTTCGTAAAATTCCTCCACCCATCTTTGAAATGCGACGATATCCATTTCTTCCTCATCCCTTCAATATGTTGTACAATATTCATTGTATCATAACAATATATAGTTTCGGGGTGTAGGAATGAGAAAGATTTGTGTGTTTGCAGGTTCTAATTTAGGGGAGAGACCAGAATTTAAAGAGCAGGCAATAGAGTTAGGGAAAATGTTTGTTGAGAACGATTATGAGCTTGTATACGGTGGTTCATGCGTTGGATTAATGGGAGAAGTAGCGAATGAGGTTCTTCGTTTAGGCGGGCGTGTAACAGGTGTTATGCCGCGCGGTCTATTCCGAGGAGAAATCGTGCATACAGGATTAACAGAATTAATTGAAGTAGAAACGATGCACGAGCGCAAGGCGAAAATGGCAGAGCTTGCGGATGCTTTTATCGCATTACCAGGCGGATACGGAACGTTTGAAGAACTATTTGAAGTAGTATGCTGGTCACAAATTGGTATACATAATAAGCCGGTTGGTTTATTGAATATAAAAGACTTTTACGGACCAATTTTGCAAATGGTTGAATGCGCAGCGGAAGAAGGATTTATGAATCCGTCAAATAAAGAGTTGATCGTTTCAGCTGAGACGGCAGATAAACTAATTCATGCAATCCAAAATTACGAGCGTCCTGTTTTAGGAACGAAGTGGAAGCAGTTATCATAATACAAAATTATAAAGTTTTTTGGAAACACATGTCATTTTATATTGAAAAGGCATGTGTTTTTAATTTGGTTAAATATGTTAATGTTGAGGTATTATGTTTTCGGAAAAGGAGAAATAGATGGAGGAGTTTGTGTATTTAAGGCCGGTTTTTAAATGTATTTTAGCAGCATCTATTCTTGTTATGCTAATTGTTTCAATGCAGAAGAAAAAGCTCATTAATGCGTTTTCGCTTTGGTTTATTTCGATACTATGTATCGGTGTTTCCGCAATCACGTTGTTTATGTCTGGGTTTATTGTTGATGAGTATAATTTAGGTGGAGATGCACAATCGTTTTGTATGTTTATTGCGATTGGCTGTATTAACGGTTTGAATTTTATTATTTATTATAGACGGAAATAAAAAGAAGGCATTCCGTATTACTTTGGAATGCCTTTATCACTTTGATTACTTTGTTTTTTGTACAGGTACCAGCCGCCCCAGCCGCCACCAATTGCTACAACAACGAGGAAAGCATAGTCTTTCACCTCGATACGTATATTGAAAATACTAGCTATAAGTAAGACAATCCCAACTGTTATTAACGCAAAAAACGCTCTAATTAAGTAGTCTTTCAACTGAACCACTCCCGCCATTTAAGTAGTAAATGATGAATATGGAAAAGCCTTTTGGATCTATTTTACTAAAGGGTGTTTCCTATATTTTAACATAAAAAGGATTGTAATATATTGATAAAAGCAGGGGGGAGGGGTGCTGATATTGTCGTGATTTGTCGGTAAGTCGATATCCTGTGTCAAATCGTCGATATAATGAAAAAATCGTTGATATATTGTGAGTTATCGTCGATATATTTGAAAAATCGTTGATATAAATTTCATGTACCAGCACGCGCGACAACCCCATAGCAAAAAGCGACTCTGAACGAGCCGCTTCCGCTTTTAAATCTATTATTGATTCAAGAACGCACGTAGCATCCAAGCGTGTTTTTCTAGTTCTGTGTAGATGCCTAGTAGTAGGTCAGATGTCATTTCATCGTCAGAGTCTTGAGCGATTTCCATGCCTTTTTTCAGTTCGACTAACATCATTTCGTAGTCTTTCATGATTGCTTCGACCATCCCTTCTGCAGTTTCTCCGTATGCTGCTTCTTGAATAGTAGATATTTCTAGGTATTCTTTCATTGTTGCTACTGGTTTACCACCAATTGCTAAAATACGTTCTGCAATTTCGTCGATGTGAGTAGCTGATTCTGTGTAAAGCTCTTCGAATTTCTCATGTAATGTGAAGAATTGAGGTCCTTTTACGTACCAATGGAAGTTGTGTAATTTTGTGAATAAAACGCTCCAGTCTGCTACTTGTTTGTTTAATACTTCGATTACTTGTTTGTTCATTATGATCAATCTCCTTTTGAGTTGTTATGTGATATCAATTACTAATTTATAATTATTATAATCTAGTAATTCGTATAAATCAACCCTTTTGCTGGAATTAATTTGAACAAATTATGAACTGTTGTAAATAAAAATCCCTATTACTGTGGAGTAATAGGGATTTTCTTTGATATATAGCTTTTGTTCTAAACGAGCCGCTTTCGCTTTTAATTATTACACAGCCTTCTGTTTTTCTTCTACATCCTGTCCATCCCAGCACTCTGTATTCTGTAAGCCAGGGATAGAACTTGCAACGAAAACAGGATTTTTTCCTTGTTTCTTTTGCTTAATATAGTCTACTAATGCTGCGTAGGCAAATTTGCTTAGGAATGAGATGGCAATTAAGTTTGTGAATACCATTAGTCCCATGAATAAATCAGCTAAACTCCAAACTGTTTTAAGGGCAGCAATTGATCCGAAGAATACCATTCCGACAACTGCAACACGATAAATCATTAACCATGCTTTGCTTTCTTTAATGAATGCGATATTTGTTTCACCATAATAGTAGTTTCCTAGTAAAGAACTGAAAGCGAATAGGAAAATAATAATCGCTAAGAAAGTGCTTGCCCACGGTCCAATTTGTGAGCTTAATGCATTTTGTGTCAATTCAATACCTTCTAAATTCGATCCTTTGTAAAGTCCAGAACATAATACGATAAACGCTGTTGATGTACATACTAAGAATGTGTCTACGAAAACTCCTAATGCTTGAACAAGTCCTTGTTTTACAGGATGAGATACATCTGATGTTGCTGCTGCGTTAGGAGAGCTACCCATACCTGCTTCTGTCGCGAATAGACCGCGCTGAATTCCGAACTTGATTGCTGCTCCAATACCACCAGCGATAGCTTGGTCTAAACCGAATGCACCATTAAATATTTCTATAAAAATGCTTGGTAACATAGTGAAGTTGTTAATAACGACGAAAATTGCCACACCAATATAAATAATTGCCATTGGCGGAACGATCATTTCTGTAATACGTGAAATGCTCTTAATACCACCAAAAATAATAACTGCCACTAATAAAGCTAATAGAGCTCCTACGAGAGTTCGCTCTAGTCCAAAAGCATTTTCAAATGCTATTGTTACTGTATTTGCTTGTACGGAATTGAAAATTAATCCGTACGCAACTGTAATAAGAAGTGAGAACCAAATACCCATCCAGCGTTTGTTTAATCCTTTTTCCATGTAATATGCTGGTCCACCACGGAATCTACTTCCATCTTTTACTTTATAAATTTGCGCGAGCGTACATTCTACGAAACTAGTAGCTGCTCCAAGGATGGCGATAAACCACATCCAAAATACTGCGCCAGGTCCCCCCATTGAAATGGCTAATGCTACACCAGCTAAATTTCCGATACCGATACGTGCTGCTGCACTTAAGCAAAATGCTTGGAATGGAGAGATGCTATCTTTCTTTTTTTCTTTTCGATTAAATCCTTTACTAATTAAACCGACCATCTCACCGAAATGAGTAATTTGGACGAATTTTAATTTAAATGAGAAATAAAGACCGAAGCCGATTAGCATTGCAATAAGAATATATGACCATAAAATATTATTCGTTACCTCAAGGAATCTGCTAAAGATATCAACCATATAATACACTTCCTTTTTTCCGTAATAAGAAAATTATATGCAAAAAATATACGAGAATCAATTTTTCTAAAAGATTATGTTACATAAACGTATTTTGTGTTATGATTATGTTACATCGTAATATTTTTAGAATTATTTACATTTTAAAAAACTAAATGTAAAGCGAGAAAGAGGGGATAATTTGAAAGAAGAAACTTTATTGAAAGTAAGCCTTAAGAGTTTGAAAATGAGAAGTAATATATTTTTTATCATTTCATCTTTAAGTATCTTTTTAGGAGCGACTTATTATTACAATAAAAGATTTCCAAATCACATGTATCCTGAATGGTTAGCATTTCTAAAGTTGATTGGATGAATAAAAGACAGAAAAACAGAAAATTCAAATAAAAAAGTTGTGGAGGAGCTAAATATGAATATTAGAGAAAGTGAACTTCCGGGTATTGGTTATAAGTTTCAAATCGTTACGAAAGGTAACGAAAAGATGGTGATTGTTATTCATGATGATGGGCGTAGAGAAATGTATCATTTTAATTCAGACCATGAAGAAAGTATCTCAAGTATTTCGTTACGTGACTCAGAGGCAAGACAAATCGCAGCAATATTAGGTGGAATGGTATATAAGCCTAGAGCGTTAGAAAATGTTGAAATGGTCTTTGAAGGTTTAGCGATTGAGTGGTTTAAAGTAGAGAATGCTGCTCCAGCGCTTGGAAAAACAATCGGTGATCTTGAAATAAGAAAAACATATAGCGTAACGATCATTGCAGTTATGAAAAAGAATATGAAAAAGCTATTTAATCCAGGGCCAGAAACGGTAATTGAAGAAGGCGATATGCTTGTAGTTTCAGGTGAGAGAGAAGAAATTAAAAAGATTATTAATGAGTTACTTTCGAATAGGGGGACTGACTAGATGGATACGTTAATTTTTGAAGTTGGTACAGCGTTAGTATTAGTTGCAATTGCGGCAGTAATTGCTGGAAAGTTTAAATTCTCAGTCATTCCGTTTCTAATTGTTCTTGGGATGTTAGTAGGGCCACACGCCCCGACAATAGGTGTGATCGATTTCAAGTTTATTGAAAGTGCAAGTGTCATTTCCTTCCTTGGACGGATTGGTGTTCTGTTCCTTCTGTTCTATCTAGGGTTAGAGTTTTCGATGAAAAAACTGATTAAATCTGGACGTTCTATTGCAATTGGCGGAACGATCTATATTTTAATTAACTTTTCACTTGGGTTATTATACGGATTTATAATGGGATTCCCTTTACTAGAAATCTTAATTATTGCGGGTATTATTACGATTTCTTCTAGCGCTATCGTTGCAAAGGTGTTAGTGGATCTAAGAAGAACTGGTAATAATGAGACCGAATTAATTTTAGGAATTATCATGTTCGAAGATATATTCCTTGCTGTATATTTATCAGTTGTTTCAGGCTTAGTTCTAGGGGATCATGCTTCCTTCCTAGGTGCTCTTACTTCAATTGGAATTGCTTTAGGATACATGCTTCTATTCTTTATTGTAGCTAGAAAGGCGACGCCGTTATTAAATAAATTGCTCAATATTAGTTCGGATGAAATTTTCATTATTGTAGTATTTGCTTCCTTATTCTTTATTGCAGGATTCTCGGAAACAATTCACGTTGCCGAAGCAATTGGGGCACTTCTTTTAGGGTTAGTTTTCTCTGAGACAGAGCATAGTGACAGAATTGAACATCTCGTTGTTCCATTTAGAGACTTCTTCGGAGCTATTTTCTTCTTCAGTTTCGGATTAAGTATCGATCCGTTCTCACTAGGAGGAGCGATATGGTTAACGTTAGGTGCTGTCCTTCTTACAATCATCGGAAACTTTGTAGCAGGGATGATTGCAGGACGACAAGCTGGATTATCTCATAAAGCGTCAACAAATATTGGATTAACAATCGTTTCAAGAGGAGAATTCTCTATCATTATGGCCAATATCGGTATCGCCGGTGGTTTAATGTCAGTCTTGAAGCCATTCTCAGCACTATACGTGCTTATACTATCCATCTTAGGTCCGCTCTTGACGAAAGAGTCAAAGAATGTATATAAATTTTTAAATAAAATCTTTAAGTGGGATACGAAGGCTAACTAAATTAAAAAATGATGAAAAAAAGTGATTACGAAAAAGGAATCTATGTCGGCATAGATTCCTTTTTTATTGGCATTTTTTCAAGGATGAAAGAATACGTTTAATATTTACCATATTGTGGCATACATATAGAAAAAGGGTGCTTGGAAAGGGGAATAAAGAGAAATGGAACTCCAGTTTCAAAATGTATATCAACAGGTGGAGAATTGGTATGTGTTGGATTCGGAGCTTCCTTGGGATGTCAAAAGGCTTAGAGACGATTTGTTTTCACTTATTGAAGTATGTAAAACGCCAGTTATTTTTTGTGATACGTGTGATGCGAATCATGTCCTTCTATCATTAGGAGAAGAAGAAGAGGAATTTTTATTCCCAGTAGGTGGTTTTTATCATAAAGAAAAACAATTAATTTTTGTTTGTATGTGGGAAGAGTATGAGCAAGTGCTCAAAACACTACTGCATGAATTTCGCCATGCAATGCAACATAAGAGAGACATATTGTATGTTGGAAGTGAATTGTACGAAGATAGATGGATTGAGAAAGATGCGAGGAAGTTCGCGGAGAGGAAGTTAGATGAATATAAAAATAGAAAGTTAATGTAAAGCATAGTGGAGAAATGGCACTGTGCTTTCTTTGGTGCTTACTAAAAATAAGTGATTGACTTTTATGAAGTTTAGTTCTAAACTAGTGGTATGAAACGAGCGAGGTGATGAAATGAAAACAGAAGATAGGCTCGGATTACTATTATGGTTTCGTTTATCACGTTTTTACAACAAAAGTATTCGTGAGACGAATCAGCATTTGAAAGAATGGAATGTATCTGCCGCTCAGTTTGATGTACTAGCTCAAGTTGGAGGGCATGGTCGTTTAACGCAGCAAGAGCTTGGGAATAAGCTATTTGTTACAAAGGGAAATATCACACAGCTTTTAAATAAAATGGAGCAGCTGGAGTGGATTCTTCGTGAACAAGAAGGTACTACAAAATATATTTCGTTAACAGAAAAGGGAAAAGCTTTATATGAAGAAATCGTCCCGCCTCAAGAAACATTCCAAGCGGAGCAGTTTCAAAATTTAAATGTAGAAGAACAGCAGCAATTATTACAATTACTAAAAAAATTACAGTGAGAAAAATTTTTAAAATAAATCTTGAATTCGAGATAATATGAGGTGAAGGGTATGTTTAGAAAAGTTGATCATAAAAATATGGGAAGAGCAAATCACGGTTGGCTAAATACACATTTTCATTTTTCATTTGCGAATTATTATAATCCTAATAACATGAACTTCGGTGCATTACGTGTAATTAATGATGACCTAGTAGCGGCACAAACTGGTTTTGATATGCATCCGCACCGAGATATGGAAATCATTTCGTACGTTGTAGATGGTGCTTTAACACATGAGGATAGCATGGGAAATCGTGGAACAATTGAGCGGGGGCATGTTCAATATATGAGTGCTGGCACAGGGGTATTTCATAGTGAGCATAATTTAGGAAATGAAACATTACGTTTACTACAAATTTGGATTTTACCAGACCGTGCGGATCATAAACCAAACTATGGTGAGTTTAAATTTGATTGGAGCAAACGTGAAAACGAATGGTTTCATATGGTATCTCCATTAGAAGGAGAGGCACCAATTCGAATTCACCAAGATGCGAATTTATATTCTTTATCGTTAGATGCTGGAAAAGAAATTCGTTTTCCTGTGAAAGAAGGCCGTCAATTGTACCTTGTACAAATTGAAGGAAGTAGTGTAATCAATGGTGAAAATCTTGTTATGCGTGATGCAGCAGAAGCGGTGGAAGAAGATATTCATATTGAAGCGAAAGAGCAATCTCATTATTTAGCAATTGAATTGAAAAAACAATAAAAGGTTTATAGAAAAGAGGACATCCGATAGATGTCCTCTTTTTTTGAGTGGAATTGTCAGAAAAAACTTTCTCAAATTTCCAGTAAAGGTATCACCTTGAAAAACAAGAATTGTATAAAAGTGTCAAAAATCTTTATGGGAATGGGGAATGTTATAGTGAAAAAGCAAGTCATTTCATCAGCATTAGCGTTAACTGTTATCGCCGGGGGATTTGGAGCAACGACAACGAAAGCGGAAGAACAAAAAATTCAATATCATCAAGAGTTTAAAACACCTGCATACATAGGTGAAGAATGGAAAGCACCAGAAGGACTAGGTAAAAAAGAAACGGTCTTTCAATATTTAGAGAGTAAGAAAGATATGTTCAAATTAGCAGGAAATATTGATAAACACTTTAATGTCGTTGGGGAAGAAAAAGACGCTGAATCTGGCACAACACACGTGAAGCTAGTTGAAAAACATAATAACATTCCTGTGTATGGTTCAGATCAAACTGTTACACTAGATAAAGAGAATAATGTAAAAGCATTCTTCGGACAAGTTATTCCGAATTTAGATGATAAAAATATTCCTGCATCTGCAAGTATTAGTGCGGAACAAGCAGAAACAATTGCAAAGGCAGATATTGAGAAAGAAGTTGGCCAAGTAAAGAATTATGATGGTGTGAAAAAAGATTTATTTGTGTATGAAAAAGATGGGAATTATTATCTGGCATACCTTGTTAAGGCATCGGTCTCAAAGCCAGCTCCAGGATATTGGCATTATTTTGTTGATGCAACGAATGGAAATGTAATTGAGAAATATAATGCTGTAGATCACATTACAGGATTCGGTTACGGAGTTTTAGGGGCTAGACAATCATTTGAAATTGCGCAAGATGAGAAAACAGGAGCGTTCAATTTATTTGACGGTAAACGTGGACAAGGTGTTCATACATTTAATGCAGATAATATGGATGAAAATTTATTTAACCTATTCTCGCAATGGTTTGGATATACAGGTCTAGAAGTAGAAAGTAAAAGTAAATTCTTTGATGACAAAGCAGCGGTTGATGCGCATGTAAATGCAGGAAAAGTATACGATTATTATAAAAAGACGTTTAATCGTAATTCTTTCGATGATAAAGGTGCGAAACTTATTTCCTCTGTTCACGTAGGTGAAAACTGGAATAACGCAGCTTGGAACGGTGTACAAATGATGTATGGTGATGGTGATGGTACAACATTTATTCCATTATCAGCCGGCCTAGATGTTATCGGTCACGAATTAACGCATGCTGTAACTGAACATACAGCAAATCTTGTTTATAAAAATGAGTCAGGTGCGTTAAATGAATCGTTATCTGATATTATGGGTGTCATGGTTGAGAAGAAGAGCTGGGATTTAGGTGCTGACATTTATACACCGGATAAACCTGGTGATGCACTTCGCTCTCTGAAAGATCCAGCATCTATTCCAAATCCATTAAAGCCAAGTGAAGGCTACCCAGATCACTACAATAAACGCTACACTGGAACAGCTGATAATGGCGGCGTTCATATTAACAGTAGTATTAACAATAAAGCTGCATATTTAGTATCTGAAGGCGGCGAGCATTACGACGTGAAAGTAACTGGAGTAGGCCGTGAAGCGACAGAAAAAATTTATTACCGTGCTCTTACGAAATATTTAACTGCAAACTCTGACTTTAAGATGATGCGTCAAGCGGCACTTCAGTCAGCTGAAGATTTATATGGTAAAGATTCTAAAGCTGTACAAGCTGTAACGAAAGCTTACGATGCAGTAGGCGTAAAATAATAAGAGAAAAAGACCTGACTAGGATGTCAGGTCTTTCTTTATCCCGCTATTTGCCGGGCAGTAAGACCCCCACCTCAAAATTCAGCGGAAGCAAAGAAGTTAGGTGGGGGTCGGGCTGCCCGTAAAAGCCCGATTGGTGAGGGCTGATAGTCAGTGGGGGATGAACAAAACCCCCACTGATTAAAGTTTCACTTTATTTAGTCGCGAATACCTAATGCGATTTTTGCCATACGTGACATACGTTCTTTAGACCAGGGCGGATTCCAAACGACATTTACTTCTATTTCATTGACTTCAGGTACGTTCGTTGATAATACTTTTTTAACGTCTGATACAATCTGCCCAGCCATTGGACAACCGATAGAAGTCATCGTCATCGTAATGACAGCATTATTATTTTCATCTGCCGTAACGTCATAAACTAATCCAAGATTGATAATATCAACACCGAGTTCAGGGTCAATAACAGCTTCTAAGTTTGCATATAACTTTTCTTCAAATGCTTGTTGTGACATGTGTAGCACCCCCTACATATTAATGATATCGATTCTCATTATAACGGATATATGTATAAAGTGCAGGAAATGAGCTCAAAAAAAATATCCCTCTTGGAAGAGGAATATTTTTGGAATGTCTATTCAGTTTTAAAATGAGACACAAGTTGATCTAATTCTTCAACTGTTTGTTTCATTTGTCTAGCAGTTTGTGTCATTTCATTCATCGTAATGACTTTTTTCTCAGCAGATTGTGCTGTTGCCGCTGTTTCACTAGATACTTCAGTCGAAATAGAAGCGATGTTATTCAGTGAAGCGTTCATTTCTTCAGCACTTGCAGCCATTTCTTCAGCAGTTGCTGAGATATCTTGCATTTGAGTAGATACTTTATTTACTTGTTCTACAATTGTTGTGAAAGAATTGCCAGCTTCACGAATAACATGGATGCCTTCAGATGCTTCCGAACGGCCTTGTGACATCATAGAGTTAGCAGTTTCAGTGTCTTGTTGAATTTGATGTAGTAGCTGGTTAATATCTGTTGCCGCTGTTTTTGATTGTTCAGCAAGTTTTCGAACTTCGTCAGCTACGACAGCGAAGCCTTTTCCTTGTTCGCCAGCACGAGCTGCTTCGATAGAGGCGTTTAAAGCAAGTAAGTTTGTTTGTTCTGCAATATTAGAAATAGATTGTACTGCTGTATCAATATATTTTGTATGAGTGATTAGACGTTCGACTACTTCTGACGTAGCATTTACCGCTTCGTGTATCGTTGTCATTTGTGAAACAGATTTTTGAATAACGGTACTTCCATCGTTAGCTTGTTCAGATGTAGCTACAGCAAGTTCAGTTACAGATGAAGCAGATTCAGCAATGCGCTGAACACTTACTGTCATATCGTCCATTGCAGTTGAGCTTTCTTCCATGCTAGCAGATTGCGATTGAATACTTGCATTTAAGCTAGACATCGAGCTTTGAACTTTTATTGTTGCCTCACGTGATACATTCGTCTTTTCTAACATATTTTCAGAAGCGTTTTGTACTTCCACAGATGTTTTTTGAACACGATTGATGATATGTTGTAGGTTTTCTAACATTTTATTAAATGATGTTGCGATCGTACCAATTTCATCATTACTATTTACTTGTAGGCGGGCTGTTAAGTCACCTTCATGAGATGATAATTCTTTTAGTTTACTATCAATTTGTTGAATTGGTTTTACAAGTTTACCAGAGAACCACCATGCAAGAGTGATAGCTACGATAATACAAATAACAAGTGATAGGAAGATCACATATTCAATTTGTAGTGAAGATTGATCAATTTTTGCGATAGATTGATCACGTAGCTTAGCTTGTTCATTACTATAATTTGTGAAGTCACCAATTACTTTATAAACAGTACCATTTTCTGCATAAGCTACTTGTAAAGCCTCTTCCCATTTTTGTTCTTTTGCAAGGGTGAAAACTTTTTCTTCAATAAATTTTCTCCAAGCCGATCCTGATTCCATTGTGTTTTTCACAGATTGAGAAAGGTTAGGATTTGAAAGAAGTTGCTCTTTCTTATCTTCAAGAAGTTTACTCATGGAGTTAAATTTGTCTAATTCGACTTGATCATGTTGTAATAAATAACCTCTTAAAGCAGAGAGCTGTACTTGATAAGCATCCCCGCGTTCTTTCAATTGTGTTGCCAAAGGGGAAATTTCTTTTTGTAATGCTTCAGCTTGACGAGATTGGTCAATAGCAAAAAATAAAATAAAAGCTAAGGCGATACCAAATAAAACGCAAATCGTTCCCATCATGAACATTAGTTTTTTTCGAATGCTAATAAAATTCATATAATAAAAAGCCTCCTTTGTGAAATCATAGTATTAGAATTAATTAATGTAAAAAATTGAAAGAAAGCTTTACTCCGTCTGGAATAAAGCTTTCTTCTTTCCTTTAGGAATTATAGCAGACGGAATGAGAGATAGAAAGAGATATTTTAAAGTGAAAAAAGAGAGATTGTAAATCTCTCTTTTTTCACTTTAAGCATTTGTTTTGAAATGAGAAACGAGAACTTCAAGTTCTTGTACAGTCGATTTCATTTCAGATGCCTTTTTAGCGACGACACTCATTTTGTTTACTTGGTCACCAGCTGAAGTTGCTGTTTGTGATGTTTCGGCGGCAACTTCATTTGAAATAGAAGCAATGTTATTTAAAGCTGCATTCATTTCTTCAGAACTTGCGGCCATTTCTTCAGCAGTTGCAGACATTTCTTGTATTTGTGTAGAGACTTTGTTAATGTGGTTAACAATTTCTGAGAATGAAGATCCAGCGGTACGAATGACTGTAATTCCTTCAGACGCCTCTGATTGACCTTGCTCCATCATTTCATTTGCTATTTTTGTATCTGCTTGAATTTGATGAAGTAAATGGTTAATATCAGTTGCTGCTAATTGAGATTGTTCAGCAAGTTTTCGCACTTCATCGGCAACAACAGCGAAACCTTTCCCATGTTCGCCAGCACGGGCTGCTTCAATTGAAGCATTTAAAGCAAGTAAATTCGTTTGTTCCGCTATATTAGAAATAGATTGAAGTGCAGTATCAATATGATTGGTGTGCGTAATGAGTCGCTCTACTACTTGTGATGTAGCATTAACAGCATCATTAATGGTATGCATTTGTGTAATAGATTTCTCAATGACTTTATTCCCACTATCTGCTTTTTCTGAAGTTGTAACAGCTAGGCTAGCAACAGAAGAGGCGGATTCTGCAATACGCTGAACACTCGTTGCCATATCGTCCATTGCAGTTGAACTTTCTTCGATGCTGGAGACTTGTGAACGAATATTATGCTCAAGAGCATTCATAGTTTCCTCGGTTTTTGCTGTATTTTCCATAGAAGCAGTTGTTTCAATAAACACATTTTCAGACGCTTCTTTTACACTTGTTGATGTTTGTTGCACTTGTTGTATGATACGTTGTAAGTTAGCGAGCATTTGATTAAAGGAATTGGCGATATCACCGATTTCATCTTTACTCGTTACGTGCAATCTAGCTGTTAAATCGCCATCTTGAGAAGCTAATTCTTTTAATTTCTTATCAATTTGTCGTATCGGTTTAACGAGTTTACCAGAGAACCACCATGCTAATAAAATAGCCGTTATTGTACATGTAATGAGTGAGAAGAAAATAATATATTGAATAAGAGATGAAGAAGACTCTACGTCAGCAATTAATGCGTCACGTTTATCATTTTCTTCATTTGCGTATTTAGTAAAACGACTTAAAAGGTCATTTACATAATCTGTTTGAGCTAAAGCGATTTTGGATGCTTCGTCCCATTTTCCTTCTCGAGCGAGAGGGAGGACTTCATTATCTACGACGCTCCGCCACTTTGCCCCCATTAAAATCGCTTCTTTCATTCCTTCAGGGAGCTTTTTATCACTTGTTACTTTTTCTCTAGTATCGGCTAGTTTTTTTCCTTCTCGGTTGAATTTATCCAATCCTTTTTGATCGTGTGAGAGTAAATATTCTTGTAAGCCAGCAACTTGTGCTTGGAACCAATCGCCACGTTCCTTTAAAATTGTTGCTCTTTTTGATACATCATTTTTCAAAGTTTCAACTTCATTTGCTTGATTCATAGCGAATGAAAGAATAACAATAAGAGCAATGCTAAATAAGGAACAAATACTTAAGAGTGTGAAGAGTAGTTTTTTTCGAATACTAACATATTTCATCGTTACCCCTACCTTTTGAAAACTGTTTATTATGATTTATAAATGTTAATACAGAATTAATAAAAACATTATTATGAAGTTATTAATCTGTTCAATGAAAATTATAGCAGATAATGGAAGATGGCAAGTCAGTATGAGTAAATGTTCTTAAAATGTATACATTTGCATATCAAAAAATTCATGAATAAAAATTAGAAATCCTATTGTAATTTGAAATAACATCATGTATACTTCTAATTAGTTGATAACGATTATCAGTATCAACTATAAACATTACTCTTCGTTATGTTGGTCATACCCCTTTTTGACGACGTAAGTCAGAGACGAAATGTTGAAATATCTTGTGTCCTATTCTACAGAATTATGGTAATCTCCAACCTCAACTTATATGCGTGAGCATGCAAAAAAGGATCCTATCCGTGAAGGGATCCTTTTTTGCATGCTGTCGCAATTAATGTATATAAACCAGGTACACGCTCTTCCATTCCTTCCGGTGCAGTAGGAGGGAAGACCCACCTTTGATGAGACCCGCGTTCTTCAACTAGTTTTTCAATTTTAAAATGTGCTTCTGCAAGTGTTGTAATAATTTCTCCTAGCGTCCAGCGACGGATGGTTGTTTTAGGTAACGATTCTTTCTGCGCTTCTGTAAGTAGAATGCTATAAGCAACATCATCTTCAATTAATTCTTCATCAAAATAATTTCCATTAGCCCGAAATGATGGGTGGTCGCTCCCTAATAATTTCGTGTAAACAGGATGATAGTCGCGAAGGATAAGTATTCCATTTTCTTTCAGTAAGGTAGCAATTTTTTGAAAGAGAGGTTTTAAATCTAGAAAGTAATGGAGTACACCAAGTTCCAGCAATACGATATCAAATGATTCGGAGAGCGGCGCATGTAGTACATCAGAAACGACATACTGGATAGAGACACCTGCTGCTTCCGCAAGTTCATTTGCATATTTTGCATTACTTGCTGAAATATCAACAACTGTTACGTGAGCTCCTAAAAGAGCGAGAGCAACGGCTTTATTGCCTTTTGAACCGAGTAAATTAATAATACGTTTTCCTTTTGGAGATTGTATGTAAGGTAAATAGTGATCTACTTCGCGCATGGGATCTTCCATAAGCTTTTTCGCATAATCAGCTGGCGCCCCGTGGCGATTCGTCCAAGCTTCATACGCAGCTGCATTCCAGCTTTTTTCATTACGTGCGCTTAGTTGTTTTTGATTCAATCGTATCACTCCTTTCGTGAACGTATAGTTATTCTATGAGAGGATGGGATTTCCTCTTCTTTCCGAATAAAAGTTTGATTTTTCTGTGATTAAGTCGTAAAATACGTGTTATATATATAAGCATTGAAAAGGAAAAGTAGGATGAAACCATTCTTTCCAGAGAGCTTCGGTAGCTGAGAAGAAGCAAGAATCTTCATTTGAACAATGGCCTTTGAGCTTCGTCCCGAACTTATCAAATGATAATAGTAGGCGGCGACGAGAGTTGGTACTCGTTATCAAAACCACAGTATAAGAGCATATAGCTCCGTACTTGTTAAGGCTAATTATGTGAGTAATTGGCGAAATAAGGTGGTACCGCGACTGTTTATACAGCCCCGCCCTTATCTTTTTTAGATAAGGGTGGGGCTTTTTTATATTTAAAAGGAGGGATGTAAGATGAGTATTTTTATTGGAGGCGCTTGGCCATATGCAAATGGTTCGTTACATCTTGGACATATTGCGAGTTTGTTACCTGGAGATATTTTAGCACGTTATTACCGAGCAAAAGGTGAGAATGTGTTGTATGTATCGGGAAGTGATTGTAATGGAACACCGATTGCAATTAGAGCAAAACAAGAAGGTGTGACGGCTAAGATAATTACTGATAAGTATCATGAAGAATTTGAGCGATGTTTTCGTAGCCTTGGTTTTACTTATGATTGTTATACACGTACAGATAGTGAGCACCATCATAAAACGGTTCAAAAAGTCTTTTTACATTTATTGGAGGAAGGCTATATTTATAAGAAAACAGTAGAACAAGCGTATTGTGAAACGTGTACGCAGTTTTTACCTGATCGTTATGTAGAAGGCATTTGTCCACATTGCCATGAAGCAGCAAGAGGAGATCAATGCGATGCGTGTTCAGCTATTTTAGATCCACTTGATTTGTTAGAAAAGAAATGTAAGTTATGTGGTAGTACGCCATCCGTACAGGAAACAGAGCATTTCTATTTCGCATTGCATACATTTCAGGAGCAAATTAAAAAGGCTGTAGAAACAGCAAAACAAACAGGAACATGGCGCGACAATGCGATTCAACTAACAGAGAGATATGTAAAGGAAGGATTACTAGATAGAGCTGTGTCACGTGATTTACCAATCGGGGTACCAATTCCAGTAGAAGGGTATGAAGATAAGAAAATTTACGTATGGATTGAAGCAGTGACAGGATATTATTCGGCGAGTAAACATTGGGCTGAAGAAACAGGGAAAGATGATCAAGAGTTTTGGGATAGGGAGGCGAAAACATATTATGTACACGGAAAGGATAATATTCCGTTTCATTCTATCATTTGGCCAGCGGTATTGCTTGGAATAGGAGAAGGAGCAATACCACATCATATCGTTTCGAATGAATATTTAACAGTTGAAAAAAGAAAATTATCTACAAGTAAAAACTGGGCAGTATGGGTGCCTGACATATTAGAACGCTACAACTCAGATTCTATTCGTTACTTTTTAACAGTGAACGCACCAGAAAATCGTGATACTGATTTTTCTTGGCGTGAATTCATTTACAGTCATAATAGTGAATTGTTAGGTGCATACGGAAACTTTGTGAATCGGACATTAAAGTTTGTTGAAAAATATTATGGTGGTACTGTACCGAAAGGGAGTATTGATGTAGAGCTGAAAGATAAAGTGGAAGGATTATATAAAAGTGTAGGAGAGGCGATTGAGCAAACTACATTTAAGGTGGCGCTAGAAACAATATTTGAGGCAGTGCGTTTTGCAAATAAATACTTTGATGAGAGGCAGCCTTGGAAACAACGAGAAGATGATCCAGTTTCATGCGAAGAAACGATTTATAACTGTGTGTATCTTATCGCTAATTTTGCAAATCTCCTTGAACCGTTTTTACCATTTTCAAGTGAAAGAGTTAGAAATACCTTATCGATTGTGAACCGAAATTGGGAACCTCAACATACATTGCCGAATAGAATCGATAGTGTGCAGCCGCTATTTGAACGAATTGATGTGAAACAAATTGAGCATGAGATAGAAAAGTTATATGGAGCGGTAAAGTGAGATAGAGAAAAAGACCTTTCAAATTATGAAAGGTCTTTTGTTACGCACTATGCACGCTTCTATGTTTCTTTTCTTTCCTAGCCGTAAGGAGCTGAGGGGTGAAAATCCCAAGTAGTATAAAGATGATTCCAATCCACTGCATGAAGGTTACGACTTCATGTACAAGTGTAATAGAAGCGATAATGGCCGTTGGTAATTCAGCTGCTCCTAGTATTGTACCAAGTCCTGTTCCAACTTTCGGTACGCCAATTGAAAAACAAATGACAGGTACGACAACGCCGAACAATCCGAGGAAGAAAGAGTATTTCCAAAGACCGGCTTGCAAGGCACCGTCTGTTAAAAAGGTTGGCGGGAAGAATAAGCATACGATAAGAGTAGCGCTTGTTGTCATAAGGAAGCTTTTCGTATAAGGTGGAACTTCTGTAGCAACGCGCCCACTTGCAAATACATAGAATGAAAAAGAGACAGCGGCCAATAGGCCAAAGATAATACCTTTCGTGGAAAAGTTTTGTCCGAGACCTTCAAAGACACCGCCTGCAAACAATGTTCCAACAAATAAAATAATAATAGATATAACTTTCTCACGGCTTGGAAATGTACGGTTTGCAATTGCCTCAATGACTACACCAATCCATGTGAACTGGAAAAGCAGGACGACAGCGATAGATGCTGGTAGTTCTTCTACAGAAATAGCATAGAAAATACCGGTCATACTCATTGTCGTGCCAACTGTTAGCAAGGAAAAGAATTGCTTTTTTGTTACTTTATGACGTGAAACGAAAAGAACGAGCAGAAGAAGTCCAATCCATCCGAAGACATATTGTCCTCCTAATAGTTGATGTGCTGAAAATCCATCAATGAATCCGAGTTTAAAAATAGTTGAAAGTACGCCGTAGCTACAAGCTCCGAATAAAACGAGTAATGAATACTTAAATTTCTCCATGAAAATCCTCCTTTTACATAATAAAAAACGCCCGCTATCCAAATAAGGATAACGGGCGAACGAAACAGAGTCATATACTCTACAAAATTCCGCCACTCATACGAAGTATGAATTTGGGGTATGAAATTGTAGTAGGTTTTTACATTGCTTTTGGGAATACAATAGAACATTTTACACCTTGAGGTGTGTTTTGTATACCATAAGGAAATTGATGTTTATCTAGTATTTGTTTTACAATGTATAACCCAAGACCACTACCTTGTACTAAGCCATGTTTGTCAGGGTTTGCGCGATAGAATGGTTCAAATAAATGGGCAAGTTTATCTTCATCTATTTGTGAACCTGTATTTAATACTTCTAATGCGTAACCGTTTGGCTTTTCATAAAGCTTTATATATACATGCTGATGGTCAATTGTATAATGAATTGCATTTGAAATAATGTTGAAAATGGCAGTTTGAATAAATTTAGGATCAGCTAAAACTTGTACATCTTGTTTAATGTTAGATTGAACATTTAATTGCTTTACAGATACGAAATAATCTACTTTCTTCATAACATCCTCAATAATATTAGTTAATGAGATAACTTTTAAATCTGGTTTAAATTGAGGATTTTGTATTTTGGATAATTCCGACATTTTTTCCGTTAATATGTTAATATCTTGCATCATTTCATAGGAACGTTTTAAATATTTATCTCTATCTTTATAAGCTCCAATTCCGTGAATCATGCCATCTAGTTGCCCCATAACGGCTGCGATTGGTGTTTTTAATTCATGGGAAACCATAGACATAAATTCTTTACGAGATTGTTCTAATTGTTGTTCCTTTTTGAGTTCATTTCTTAAATCTTGATTGCTCGCATGTAAATTCTTCACTATATTTGGTACTTGTGAAGCAGCTACTTGTAAATTAAAATCTGTTTGATCTGTATTTTTGTTAAGTAGCTTTTTATCTGAGAAATCAAGATTCATAATATCCTTTAAAGCATCACTCATATATTGGAAAGGTTTAGCAATTAGTTTTGCATAAATTAAAGAGCCGAGCAGAGATAATGCAAGCATTGTCGCGCCAATATGTGGAGCTAATTGCTGCAGTACATCTGTTAATTTTGGATTATCTTGTGCATCATTTGTTTTACTTGCTGCATTTTGTTTATGTAAGGCATCATTAGTAGCGACTTGCTTTTCCGTTTCTGTAAGTGGAGCAGAAGCGCTATTTTTCCCCGAAATATTTTGAGTATGTTCTTTTGCTTTTGCAGTTTGGCTAGGCTGCAAAAGGTGATTGATAGCTGTAGAGAGTGATTTATAATCTATAACCGAAGATTGGAAATTAAAAATGTCTCCCTGTGATCCAGCTTTATTTTGATTCGTTTTACTTTGGTCGTTTTGTTTATTTGAATCCGCTTGTTCTGTAGATAGCGCTCCATTTTCTTTTGCAAAACGTTCTTTATCATAGTTTGAAGCTAAGAAGTAAATAATTTGATAAAGGCAAAGTGATAAAAGAATACAAAATAATAAGGTTTTGATGAAAATATTTTTGGTGATGTTGTCTTTGCTACGATTCGATTTTGTAGCCAATGCCTTTCACCGTTTTAATATAAGGAATTCCTAATTTTTTTCGTAAGTTCTTAATATGTGTATCTATAACTCTTACATCACCATAATGTTCATAGCCCCATACCTTATTCAACAAATCACTTCTTGATAATACTTTTCCCCGATTTTGCAGTAAAGTATAAATAATTTCAAATTCTTTTGTTGTTAATTCAATTTGATTACCATGAACATAAGCGGCATATGCTGTAGAATTTAACATCAATTCATGGAATTGTAGTATCGTTGCAGCTTCGGCTTCCTTCGTTGCTGCCCTTCTTAATACAGCTTCTACACGTTTAATAAATACGGTGTAATGGAACGGTTTCGTAATATAGTCATCAATACCTAATTCAAATCCTTTAATTTCACTTTCTTCATTTTGTAAGCCTGTTAACATAATGATTGGTACATCGGATTGTCCTCGCATAATTTTACAAATACTATAGCCATCTATATCTGGTAACATCACATCAAGGAGGACAAGGTCGTATGAATTTTTTTGGAAGAGAAGAATGCCTTCTGTTCCAGCGCCAACAACATCAACGGTAAAATTTTGTGCCATTAGAAATTCACGAATTAGTTCTTGTATATCTGGGTTGTCTTCAATCACCAGTATATGCGTCATAGTAACACCTCCTAAATAACGCTTTTTACTGCAATATTCGAATTCATCATTTTTTTGATGACTCAGATTGTTTATACATATAATAAGCCCCCGCCATAAAATAATCATGAAAGTAGCAAGGGGAGTTGTTTAGTGAAACTGAATATTTAAGAATTACAGTAATTCTATTATAGTATGTATTGTAAAATTTATAAAATATTATAACTGTATAATTTTAATATCCATGTTTATCAATGTTTAGATGTTGCTTAACACAATCTATTCCTATTATATATGTAAATACAGTTGTTTTGCTACTGTAAATGAAGAAATAAAATAAGCCAAGACATAAAATTCTTGGCTACACGTAAATCGTGTTGATAGGTTATTTTACAGTGACAGTAGCCTTCTGGGGAATACGCTCAAATAACCAGTGTATATCATTGTTATACATACGAATACAACCTAGTGTTGTCCATTTGCCGATTGCCTGATTATTGTTCGTACCATGAATCGCATAAGTTGTTCCGTAAGTTCCTGCCATGTTTAGTCCGAGCCAACGGTCACCAAGTGGATTACGTGGATCTCCGCCTTTAATTTTGCCTGTATAATAAGGACGATTTTTAATTTTATTTACGATTTGGAAAGTGCCTTTAGGTGTAGGAGTAGTTGTTTTTCCAGTAGCAACAGTAAAGCTTTTTATGAACTTTCCATTTTGATAATAATCCATTTTATTTAACTGCGTGTTTACAATTAGTTGAGTGTTCGTTGTAGCTGCCTCAGCATTTGTGAATGGAATAGTTAAAAATCCTAATGATAATAGTACGCTTAATAATAGTTTTTTCATTATATTCTCCTTTTTACTATTGTAGTAGTCTTACATACAATGAATTTGTAAACCTCTTAATACTTTATTTACATTTTCATCTAATGTTTCAAAGAAGGTAGTAATTTTGGCATCGTGTTTGTTGTTTTTATCAATAAGTAATCTTTCATTTAGTAAAAGTTCACCATGTAGTCCAAAACTTTGAACTTGAATATTTAGTTCATCTTCAGTTTCAGAAATAATTGGTAAGAAGTAGTGAAAAGCTTTCGTTGGAATGATGTAGCTTTTGCCAATCATGCTTTCTTGATTTGAATTAATCCATTTTTTCGTAACGATTTTAATGTTCTTTTTTGAAACGATAAAAGACAGTGTTGTAGATTTTGTTAAACTTACGTCAAATTCATTTGTTTCACATATGTGTAAATTAAAAACGGTTTCATTTTGATGAGATTCAACATTTGTATTAATAAAATCGTGCATTTTATAAGCTTCCATTTCGTATTCACCCTTTTTTCAATTTCGAAAAATGACTTATATTTATTCAATTTAATGCTTAGTCATATATTGGTTAAATTTTTCAACAAATTCCGATATAATCTTACAATACGTATATGAAGCTAATATGAAGTTAGTATGAGTTTGTGGTGGTTTTTTATTGAGAACAAAATAAGATGGTTGTTAAGTGTTAAAAAATGGATAAAAAATGTATATTAAGTCTAAGTTTCTCGCGGTGTATATTTGTTAATTTGTTTTTAAATGAACGTACATAGAAGTAAATAAAGAACAGGAAATTTTAGTGTGATCCTTACAAAAATGTAATAAAAATGTAAGCTATTGTGATAGTTATTTCGACAATTTTTTTATACAATAATAGATAAGAAGTTGTACGTGATGGAAGGGAGAGATGACATGGAATGGATTCATGAATTATTTCAGCAATACGGGTACTATGTTGTACTTGTTGGTTTGCTGTTAGAATATATTGCACTTCCGTTTCCGGGAGAGCCAACGTTAGCATATGCGGGATTTTTAGCACATAAAGGTGATTTAAGTTTACCGATTTTAATTATCCTATCCTTTATTGGGACAAGTGTAGGAATGACAATCCAATACTTTTTAGGAAATAAATTAGGAATGCCCTTTGTTCAAAAGTATGGGAAATACGTATTTTTAACACAAAGAAAAATCGACTTAACAAGAACGTGGTTTGATAAGTATGGATACTTCCTAATTTTTATCGGTTTCTTTATTCCTGGTGTACGTCATTTTACAGGATATTTTGCAGGAATTATTAACTTACCGTTCCGCCGTTTTGCGATTACAATATACTCAGGTGCTCTATTTTGGGTATCATTCTTCTTAATTGGTGGTTACTGGTTAGGTGGGAACTTACATGATATTTTTGGAGCGCTAGAAGGTCACATCGGTAAAATCATTTTTGGAGTGATTGTGATTGTAGCAATTACGTTAGGAGTTCGTTTCCGCAAACAGTTAAAACGAGCATTATTACAAAACGCAAGTTAATATGGAATCCATTCTATGTCAAAATTTAGGAAGGCAGTGCAAATGCACTGCCTTTTTTATTTTCCAATCTATTTTAATAAGTTTTTGTTTACCTGTTTAAAACTTCATAGATTATCTTGTCAATTATTAACGTCAAAATGACAATTATAATTGACAAGAATAAGGATATTATTTACAATTTTAATTAAATAAATGAAAAAGAGGTAAGGTATGAAGCTGCAAAATCGAGTGAGAGAATTGCGAGCAAAGCATCGTTTATCACAAGGGGATTTAGGGAAAGCGATTGGATCATCACGGCAAACGATTAGTTTAATTGAGCGCGGGGATTATGCGCCATCTATTGTATTGTCGTTAAAAATCGCAAAAATTTTCAACGTACCGGTGGAGGAAATATTTGAGTTAGTGGAGGGGGAAGAAGATGGTGAAGAGTAAGCGAAAAAAACAATTTGATTCTGTGGGGAAAATAGCATTAAGTATGATGGGTGGCTTTTTAACATCTTATATAGCTTTAAATTTACTCTCGGATGGACCAAGAAAATTATCATCTAATACATTTATAGGTGTATGTACAATTTTTGGAATCTTAATGATGTACTACACATGGAAGAATACACGTATGTTAGCAGAGGCACGCGATGAAGAAGAGAGCGTACAAGGTAGAAAATTAGGCATTATAAGTATATATTTACGTGTAGGTGATATAGTTACGCAGGCATGGTTTGTATATGCAGTTATTACATGTAGACGTGCACTGTTGCAGGATACAAATGTTTCATTTGCGGTGTGGAATTTAGTGGCTTCTATCGCTTGTTTAACTACTGTAGTAATTATCGGACTCATAACAAAAAATCGTTATAACAAGCTATATCCTGAACAAGGTGTAACGTATATGGAATCTATGAAAATGTGGACAAAAAACGCAGATGAAGGATTAAAGCACATTGTGCATGAGGCTGGATATAAAGCGTATGAATTTACGAATACAATATTGGCATATGTATGGTGGGCTGCCGTTATATATACAGCGGCTAGTGATATAGATTTTGTATTAATTGGCTTAATCTCACTTATTTGGATATTACATATCGGAAAATTCATGTACGAAATGCATAGAAAAATGATTTATTAAGGGGAGAAAAAGGTGGATATTTTAAGAAGGCCAGCTGGTTCACTGACAGTGGCGCTAATTCTGTCCATTTTATACGGAGTAATTCGAACGGAGAAATTAGAAATAATGTTGGATGTATGGGCATTATTTGGAATCTTTTTATTAGTGCTAGCTATTCATGAGTTGGGACATGTAGTAGTTGGTTTAATAGGTGGTTTGAATTTTAAATTTATGACAGTAGGGCCGATTACTTTTCAAAAAGAGAAGAGGAAAGTACGCATTCGAGAAAATAAATTGTGGATGTACTTTGGAGGCGTCGTAATGTTAGTGCCACCCTCTATAGAGACACCGAACCTTTCAAAAAAATGGGCGTGGATGACTTTAGGTGGACCAATGACAAGTTTACTATTTGGTATTACTTTTGGTTACATATATATGGTGAGTTATTATCAATACCTTTTATACTTTGCTGTGTTACACTTTACAATTTTTGCAGCTACAATCGTACCGATAAAAGGAACGTTTTTGAGTGATGGTATGCAATTTCTCATTTTAATTAAAGATGATGAAAAGGCGAAGCAGCATTTATATAATATTCAAGTATCAAGTGAGTTATTTAGTTATAAGAGGCCGAAAGATTGGGATAAGAGATTAATAGAACTTAGTGAGGAAAAATTAAAAGGGGATAAAAGTATAAGAGATATAATGAGTGGACTTATGCTTGTTTTTAATGCTAGAGCCGATCAAGAAGGAATGGAAAGAGCAATACCATATATAGAAACAGTTGTTCAACTACCTGTAACGAAGGAAAATAAATATTTCGTTAGTAGTTTTCATAGTTGGTACCTTTTATATAAAGCCCTTTATGAGATGGATAGTCTTTCTTTGCAAGAAGCAAAGGAACATGCAAAAGCTATCACCAAGATGGATTTAAACGGATATTACCGTACACAAGGAATTATTAAATATTTAGAGGGCGATATGGAAGCATCTCGCACTTATATGAGGAAAGCTGATAAAGAATTGAAGAGCGCTGAGAAGAGTGAGATGGGATATTTACAATTAGAGAGAGAATGGTTTGAGCAGCTGAAAGAGAGGGTATCTTACGATGGGTGAGGTATCCTCTTTTTTCTATGTCGTTTTATGCCGTTCCATAAAAAGTCTGGGGCGAGTAAAATAAGATAAGAAGAGCAAAGCTTGGAGGAATTCTAGATGGAAATCTTAACGATTATTTTAATAATCTTGCTCATTTATGCTGTTTTTAAAGTAGCATATGTAGCATTAAAGATACTCGCGATCCTATTAGTTATCTTTTTAATCGTAGAGTTCGGCAGTAAATTGCTTGGGGGATAGGGTATGTTGTACGCTTTGAATGTCGAAGGATGTCGGTAAGTCGATATCCTATGTCGAATCGTCGATATAATGAAAAAATCGCTGATATAAGTGGAGAAATCGTCGATATATTTGAAAAATCGTTGATATATTTTAGTGAATACTAAGTGGGGTATGTGGAAAAGAAGTTGCCGTGAGGGTAGCTTCTTTTTATTTGTTTATAAATTGTTTATTTTTACCTTCTATTCTTATAGTAAGGAGGCGATAGGAATGAAGAAATCGGTTTTAGAAGTAAGAGATGTGACGAAAAGAGTGAAGGGAAGAACGTTGTTAAGCCACATGTCTTTTTCTGTTTATAAAAATGAAATTTGTGGTTTTGTTGGGCCAAATGGTTCAGGGAAGACAACCCTTATTCGAACAATTATGGGGTTAATTCGACCAAATGAAGGGGAAATTTTCATTAATGGAATTAGCGTACAAAAAAATCGAAAAGAGGCTCTTCAGCATGTCGGGGCAATTGTAGAAGCACCAATTTTCTTTCCTTATATGTCAGGACGAAAAAATTTGCAGAATCTAGGTAGGATTACGTTACGTACTGGTGGAGAAGTTCTTGAAAATAAAGTGCAGCAAGTATTAGAAATCGTGGGTTTAGAAAATCGTGCTGACGATAAAGTTGGTACCTATTCGTTAGGTATGAAGCAGCGTTTAGGGATTGCACAGGCCTTGCTTGGGGATCCAGATTTTATTATTTTGGATGAACCGTCTAATGGATTAGATCCAGTTGGAATTAAGCAACTTCGTAAAATTGTACTCGATTTACAGCGTGAGAAGGGAATAACTTTTTTCATTTCTAGTCATTTAATTCGTGAATTGGAGCTTATGTGTGATTCATGGGTCATGATTCGTGAAGGATCATTAATATGGCGGGGAACAACGGAAGAGTTACAAGGCAGGAATAAAGAATTAGAAGATATTTTCGTGGAGATGATGAGCTCATGATGATGTTAGTACGCTCGGAATGGGAGCGGCTGTGGGCGAAGAAAGTGACATGGCTTTGTTTTTTGATAATACCAGTGATGTTATTTGGGGCTGCGAAGTACTATTTGAAACATAATCAAGAAGTAGAAAGAGTAGCAGTTGATTATACATATGCGAATTCATTCCCAGTGCTTGCATTATCTGAAATGCTTATGAGTATATGTAACCTTGTTTTACTTGTTTTGATTGTCCTTGTATTTGCTCAAGAGTATCATAGTGGTCAAATTCGGATGGTAATCCAAAGATCATACACGTATTCGGAAGTTCTTATTGCAAAAATAATTACGATATTAACAGTAAGTTTGTTATTTATAGGTGCCTATTTTATTTGTAGTTATTGTATCGGTTATATTTTTTTTGAGCATGAACCGAACATTTTGTTGTTTTATCATACAGAAAAAATGAATGCACTTGGTGTTTTCTTATACTGTATTTCTTATTACGGAATTGCTTATCTTACTTTAATATCGATGGCTAGCATATTAATCATGCTGTCGGTTATAAGTAAATCGACAACAAGTGCAACCCTTCTTGGTATGGGATTCATTATATTTTCTTTTGGATACCCAGCGATGGCGTTACTGATAAGAAAATCACCGGCTTTTCTTTATATTAATTATTCTTCTTTAATTAAACTGCAACATGAAGGAATTGCTATATCTTTATCTGGTAGTTCATGGATGATACTTTTTGGATCTGTAATTTTACTTATATACACTGTTGTTTGTAATGCTGTAACAGTTTACTGGATAGGAAAAAAAGATAATTTTGTGTGAGGTGTGAAGAATGAAACAAATACTTATAAGTGAATTTGAACGGATGTTTGATAGAAAGAAGACGAAAGTATTAATTGTTATTTTTGGACTGCTACTTATTTTGCACAGTGTATGGGTGCATACTTTTGGAGTTGCTATTTACGATGCAAAGGGGACGGAAGCAATCTTAAGTAATTTGAACTTCCCTGTCGCAGTTACAAAAGAATGGTATTTTACGTTATACTTATTAATTTTTCCGATCTTATTTATTGATAGTTTTAATAGTGAAATTTCATCTGGCGCATATCGTCTTATCATGATCCGTCCAGTAGGCAGGTGGGAATTATTATTGGCAAAATGGATTACTCAAATGAGTATCGTAAGCTTATTTTTGTTAATAGCATGTATAGAGAGTTATATATATGGAACATTTTTTATAAGGCACGCAGAGGAGACATTCTTTTTGGATAAACAAGTTATTTATGGAACGGGTGCCTCTATTATATACACTGTAAAATATTATTTAATATTATGGTTTATCGCAAGTGCTTTAATCATGTTAAGTAGCTTTGTAAGTCTTTGGTTTCAAAACGCTATTATTACATATTTTGTGATAGTAGGTTTACTAGTAGCTTGTTTGTATGTGAGTGAAGAAATAAGTTATTTTGTAATTGGAAGTGAATCGATTCTAAGAATATTAAGTGAGGGGAAAGTAACATTCTACCTAATAAATGGTACAATTTTAGGAGGATGTGCAATAGCGGCTATGTTTAGTTGGTGTAAAAAAGATGTATTTAATTAGGAGGGGCTTACCGTGACGGACAAAATACTACTTGTAGACGATGAACTGGATATTCTTACATTTATTGAAGATAGTCTTGTCATGGAAGGATATGAAGTAAGAAGCGCATTAAACGGGGAAGAGGCTTTGAAAAAATTAGATAGTAGTGTGGATCTCATTATATTAGATGTTATGTTGCCAGATATAAATGGATTTAAAGTGTGCGAGAAGATTAGAGAGTCTTATGCATGTCCAATCTTATTTTTAAGTGCCGATAGTAGTGAACGATCTCGTATAGAAGGGCTATTGATTGGTGGAGACGATTATATTAGTAAGCCCTTTAGTTTAAAAGAGTTGAAAGCGAGAATTATTGCCAATTTGCGCCGGACAACAAATTTAAGCATGATGGATCAAAAGGAATTTCTACGCTATGGAAGTATATTAATAGACTTACAAAACTATGAAATAATGGCTGGAAAAGAAAAAATTCACTTTACAAAAAAGGAGTATGAAGTAGTGAAAATGTTAGCACTTCATGCCGGCCAAGTTTTGACGAAAGAGCAGCTGTTTGAAAAGATTTGGGGATATGATAGCGAAAGTGATGTTTCTACTGTAGTTGAGCATATAAAGAAAATTAGAACAAAACTTAGTGTATATGATAGAGAGTATACATATATTCAAACGGTGTGGGGAATTGGGTATAAGTGGAGTGTACAAAATTGATGCAAAGGTTACGGATTAAACAACAGCTAGTAATTGGCTTCTTAATAGTTTTAATTAGTAGTTTAATACTGACGGTGTTAACAGCTGGTATTGGTTGGTATTGGCTAACGAAGAATGGGAAAGTATTTCCTGCAAATTATTATGAGCAGAAAATTCCTGTGATCAAAGAATACGTAAAAGATAAAGGCGCGCTATTGTTAAATGAGAAAGAGCGAAGTGAATTAGAGAAAATAGTCCCTAAAGAGGGAATCCAATATCAAATTGTTAATAGGCAAGGAGATATTTCTTATGGTACATATCAAACAAAATTAATAACAAATGAGAGAACTATTTTGAGTGTTATTAATACGAATATTTATGGAGAAGAAGATAATAATGAAGTTACGACGTATTTGCCTTTAGTAGATAGGAATGGAGATTTACAAGGAGCGATAGGGTTTAATTATCATTTGACAATATCTACTGCTTCGGCAGTCGATTCCTTTTTTGTAATCTTATTTTTAGCTTCACCCTTTATATACATTACCATTTTATCCTACATCGTCTCAAACCGAATGGGAAAAAGAATAAAGAAACCACTCGCTGAATTGTCAGAGGCTTCAAAAAGAATTCAAGAGAAGGATCTAAATTTTCATTTAGAATACAATACGAAAAATGAAATTGGTGAATTAGTCGGTTCGTTTGAAAATATGCGTGCAGCATTAGCTACTAGCTTGTCACGACAATGGGAATTAGAAGAAGAGAGACGAGAGTACATTAGAGCTATTTCTCATGATTTGAAAACGCCATTAACGATTGTACAAGGTCATACAGAAGGTTTGCAAAGTGGCTTATGGAAAAATGAGGACTTGTTACATCGGTATTTACAAACGATTGAACGAAATACAAACAGAATGACAAAACTTCTTGAAGAGTTCCAAACAGTAAATGAGTTAGAAAGTTTCTCGTTTCAATTACGTTTAAATAAAGTACATATAAACCCATTCTTTCTTAAAAAACTAGAGGAATATGAATGCATAGCCAGGAAAAAAGAAATTGAGTGGGACGTCACCTTTGAAAATAATGAGGATGTACAGAGTTCAGTATTTGACCAAGAGCGAATTAGTCAAGTAATGGATAATATCGTAATGAATGCAGTTCGATTTACCCCGGTGTCAGGGAAGGTGCTCGTTAAAGTATGTACTTGGCACGACACAATAGAATTTCATGTATTTGATTCGGGACCTGGTTTCCAAGAAGGAGATTTGAAAAAAGTATTACAACGTTTTTATCAAGGAGATCAGTCACGCTCAGGAAGCAAGGAACATTTTGGACTCGGTTTATATATTGCTAAGAAAATTGTTGAGAAGCATGGTGGTAAAATTCAGGTAGAGAATAGCAAGGTGCGAGGTGGGGCACATGTTTCGTTTCGGATTCCGTGTGGAGATATGTAGAAAAGAAGTTGCCGTGAGGGTAGCTTCTTTTTATTGTGGTGACGAAGTATACAAAACAACATAAAAAAGCTGGAAGAATATCTTCCAGCTTACGAGTTACTTTCAATTTGGCGACCGCTATCTTCCTCATTGTCTTGTAATAGGTTGAATACGTCTGCTAAGCAGAATGCAATGAACCAAGTCCATAGACCATGGAAGAAAGCTGAGCTTAATTGAAGTGGTAATGTATAGTTAGTCATTGAGTAGGAAATACATCCGCCAACGATTCCGATCATTGTTAATAACATTGTTTTTTGCGCATTTTCTTCTGGATTGAAGAGGAAGAAAATGTATCCGCCTAAAATTGAAGCGCTTACAAGTGTTTCGATTCCATTAAAAATGATATTCTCTCCAAGCTGAGTGTTTGTCCAGAAGCAGATTGTTCCGCCGATAATAGCAAACAGGACAGCTATTGTATATCGTATATATTGATTCATATGTTCATCTCCTTATGTAATAAGATGATTTGGAAGTCAAAAAGGTAGGTATAGTATATTGAAGTGAGTTTTAGTTGTACGTATCTTTTTATAAAAAAGATCATTGAAGAGTGATCGGTTTTTTAAACCGTTACGTGTATGGTGTCTGAAATATACCCGACTGCTCGTTTCTTTTTGCTTGTAAAATAAGAGAAACTTCCAAGTCTATATACTCTTTTTTTGTGAGTCTGTTTTCATTATAACACATTTAGAGGCATAATAATAGAATTATCTGATTTTGTAATAAGTGTAAAAAATAAAAATCGCAAAGAAATACCATTAACGGCGCAGTTTAGTGGAAGAAGGATTTTCATTTACTATGATGAAATATGTAATCAAGGTGGGATATAAGAAGGGGACTTAAATACTATAAAAATGTTTTGTAGTATGAATGAAAGAGAGGAGAGCTAACTTGGAGATCACAACAGAAAGATTAATAATTAGACCTTTTAAGAGGACTGATTTACAGGATGTATTTACTATTTATAATAATGATGATACGTGTAAGTTTCTATTACATAATAAGTGGACTCATGAAGACATGCAGGAGAGATTTAGTAAGAAGCTAGCAAACAATGTACTTACTAAAGAATCAATATTAAGTTTGGCAGTTATATACAAGACTAAAGTAGTTGGTGATTTATCCGTATGGTACACAAATATGAAAGACACTGTTGAGATTGGTTATAGTTTTTCAAGTGAAGTAGCTGGGAGAGGTTTGGCAACAGAAGCAGTAAGGAGTTTGGTATTTAAATTATTTAATGAATGTAATGTACATCGTATACAAGCTAATCTTGATGCACGTAATACAGCTTCAAAAAAATTGTGTGAACGAATAGGCATGAGAAAGGAAGCCCATTTCATACAAGATTTTTGGAATAAAGATGAATGGACAGATAGTATCGTATATGGAATGCTATCCTCTGATTTGTAATAATAAACGTAGTAATTTTATTATGCTAAAGGGTGCGTTAGTTGAATAACAAAGGGCATAACATATTATATATAACTAATATGTTATGCCCTTTCATGTATTAAGCTTTTTTATATGCGTTTGAAACGGCCGACAATTTCAACTGTTTCAGTAATGTTCATAAATGCTTTGTTATCCACTTGACGGATAATACGTTTCATTTCGCCTAACTCATAGCGAGTCACGACAGTGTAAATCATTTTTTTCTTATGGTTTGTATAGCCGCCGACAGCATCTACCATTGTCACGCCACGTATGCCGTGATGTAGTAGGGCGCTTTTTATTTCCTCGCCTTTTTCTGTAATTGTCATTATCGTTAATTTAATATGTTTCGTATGCACAGCATCGATCACTTTGCTGACTACAAATCGACTAATTAACGTATAAAGTGTAATATCCCATCCGAAAATAAATCCTGCTACAACAAGTAAGATCAAGTTAAATCCGAATATGATTGCTCCAATTGAAACGTCGCGATATTTCGCTACAATTAATCCAACAACATCAAATCCACCTGTTGAAGAAGCAAATCGGAATATGATTCCTGAAGCTGCTCCGCAGATTACACCACCGAATACAGAAGATAGTAAAATATCGTCTGAGACTTGGTGTACAGGGATAATGTTCATCGCTAACGATGATACAGCTACAAAGTACGCTGTTAAAAAGGTTGTCTTCTTGCCTAAGTAAAAGTGACTTAAAATAAGAAGAGGAATGTTTAGTAAAAAGATAAGTGCACCGATATTGTAGTGCATTAAATAACCGATAATCATCCCTACTCCAGCGAATCCACCGCTAATCATGTTATGCGGGATAAAGAACATATTCATAGAAATTGCATACAAAATAGAAGCTACGAAAATAACAACCAACTGTATGATAAATTCTAAGTGAAATGTTTTAGCTGCTGGGAAGGATAAAAAGGCGGTGTCGGGAACGTAATCGGCGTCTCCTAGTTGACCCATAGTATGTTTCATCTCCATATTCATTTTTGATTACAAGAAGAGAATAAAGGTTTTTTCAAAAACTGGCAATAGTTTTATTATAATGCAAAAATTTTATAAATTTCTAACAAATCAAGCCTATTCATTGATGTGTGTGAATATACTAAAGAAAGCGAATACAATGTTTCTTAATTATCGTTTTCTTGAGAAAATATGCAAAATACTTTTTTTGACGATAAAAGGAAATAGAGAATGTTTGCCGAATGTGCTAAAATGACCTTATTAAGGATGTGAAGCGATGGAATTTTTATTGCAGGATGCAATTATATATATATCGTTTGTAACGACAGCACTTTGTTTATTAGAAGTTTTCTTCCTTGCTAACGTTTCTCGCTTTGTGCGTCAGCAAGCATCGAGCGGTAGACAAAGAGCTTTTGCGTTAGTTGATACATGTGAAGATAGTGCGGGGAATGTACCGCTATTTTCGATTTTTTATAAATATGGAATGATTCGTTCTGTACGCAGACAAGAATCAAGTGAAGAGAATGACGAGGTCGGTCCGTATACACCAATGTTTCGCTAAATAATTACGAAACATTGGAGGAATGAACATGTTAAAATCATACCGAGCTGTGCTCGTTAGTTTATCATTATTACTTGTTTTTGTTTTATCTGGTTGCAGTAATGCAGCCCCAATTGATGCACATAGTACGGGAATTTGGGATCATTATTTCGTATATCCAATCTCGTTTATGATTCAATTTGTTGCTCATCATATACCGGGAGCTAGCTTCGGGATTGCTATCATTATTATGACGCTCGTTATTCGTTCAGCAATGATTCCATTAGCTGTTTCGCAATATCGTAGCCAAGCGAAAATGAAAAAAATGCAACCTGAATTGCAGAAGCTAAAGAAAAAATACGGTGATGTAAGTAAAGATCTTGAAAAACAAAAGCAGTATCAAAAAGAAATGTCAGAACTAATGAAATCAGGCGGTTGGAATCCACTTGCTGGTTGCTGGCCACTATTAATACAAATGCCGATTTTCTCTGCTTTGTATTATGCGATTAGCCGAACAGAAGAGATTCGCACATCTTCGTTTTTATGGGTGAACTTAGGACATGCAGATCCTTATCATATATTACCGATTATCGCAGCATTAACGACATTTATTCAGATGAAAGTTTTCCAATCTAATATTACACCTGGAGAACAAGTACAGATGCTGAAAATGCAGCAAATTATGATGCCAGCAATGATTTTATTTATGGGATTTGCGGCGCCGTCAGGACTTGTGTTGTACTGGATAACAGGTAACTTATTTACAATGACACAAACAATTGTATTAAGAAGAATAATGGAACGTGAAGAATTACAATTACAAAAAGCATAGAACAACGCCGCTCATCACGAGCGGTGTTTTTTTGTTAAGTCGTTAAGGAAATTTTAAGAAACCGACATTACTATAGGCATTGTATACGAGAGTGTACATGCTTTAGAACTATGAAGGAGGAAATTTCCTATGAAGAAGAAAACAGTTGGGTATTTAGCGATTGCAGGTGCTTTATCATTCGGAATCATTGGAGGAGTCGGTATTCCGGCATTCGCGGCAACGAATACTCCAGCAGCTGAGCAAGCGACAAAAACGGCGAAAAAAGATTTAGATGACGCTACAAAACAAAAAGTAAAAACGATTATGGACGATACAAAGAAACAGTTAGAGGAGCTAGGTGTAAAGCTTCCAGAGAAAGAAAAACGTAAAGATATGTTTGCGGAATTAGATGATCAAACGAAAGAAAAAGCGAAATCAATTTTAGAGCAAGAGAAATCCGGTAAATTAACACGTGAACAAGCGCAAGAGGAATTAACGAAGTTAGGCGTGAAAATGCCAGAGAAGGGTAAGCATAAAGACATACTTGCTAACTTAGCTGAAGCAACAAAGGAAAAAGCAAAGTCTATTTTTGAACAGGAAAAGTCCGGTAAATTAACACGTGAACAAGCGCAAGAGGAATTAACGAAGTTAGGCGTGAAAATGCCAGAGAAGGGTAAGCATAAAGACATACTTGCTAACTTAGCTGAAGCAACAAAGGAAAAAGCAAAGTCTATTTTTGAACAGGAAAAGTCCGGTAAATTAACACGTGAACAAGCAAAAGAGGAATTAACGAAGTTAGGCGTGAAAATGCCAGAGAAGGGTAAGCATAAAGACATACTTGCTAACCTAGATGAAGCAACAAAGGAAAAAGCAAAGTCTATTTTTAAACAGGAAAAGTCAGGGGAATTAACACATAAGCAAGCAAAAGAAGAATTAACAAAACTAGGTGTGAAACTTCCAGAGAAAGAGAAGCATGAAGACATCTTTGCGGGATTAGATGAGGCAACAAAAACAAAAGCACAAGCGATTTTAGATAATGAAAAGAAACAATTAGAAGCATTGAATGTTGATTTGCCGCACAACAAATTTTTTATGAAAAAAGATGAGAAATAATTAAATGAAGTCGTATCTTTCGTGTGGGCAACCGAAAGGTATGTATGTGGGGAGACTTTCTTTTAGAAAGTCTCCTCTTACTTATTGTCGTTTTTTGTTGGTAAATCGATATATTTGAAAAGCTGCTGATATAATTTTTTACCGCTACACTGTTCCAAAGATACTAGGAAATTAGAGAAGTGTCGTAAATTCTGTTATAATATAAGAAGAGAAAAATTTCGTATGTTATATAAAAATATATTGATTTTTTCTAACAATTCAATATAATGAACAATAACTACAAAATTCGACATCAAGAAGTGATGATGAGGACACGATCAATTTTTTACGATTCTCAGAGAGGGAAGCCTTTGGCTGTGAGCTTCCTAATACGAAAAAATGGATTACCACCTCTGAACTGCAGCAGTGAACGAACATCTAGTAATTGCTTGCCGGCAAAAACCGTTATTTAGACTTGAGAAATTGGTGAAGTGTGTTACTTGACGAATTGAAACAAGGGTGGAACCACGAATATAACACTCGTCCCTTTTTTAGGGAGGAGTGTTTTTTTATTTCATTTTTGCATCACACTAGGATTGGAAGGAGGATACGCAGCATGCATCATGATGAGAAGAACAAAATTGGTTTAACGGTAGCACTTTCTATCGTAGTAGGAACGATTATTGGGTCTGGTGTATTTATGAAACCAGGGAGCGTATTAGATTACTCGGGGAGTTCTAATATGGCGATTCTTGCTTGGGTAATTGGTGGTCTGTTGACGCTAGCAAGCGGTTTAACAGTAGCTGAAATTGGAGCACAAATCCCGAAAAATGGTGGGTTGTATACGTATTTAGAGGAGATTTACGGAAGCTTTTGGGGATATTTATCAGGCTGGATGCAAACGATTGTTTATGGTCCAGCTATTATTGGAACATTAGGGTTATACTTTAGTTCTTTAATGATTAATTTTTTCTATTTAGATAAAGTATGGAATTTACCAATCGCAATTGGAACAGTTGTGTTCCTTGGCGTTGTAAATAGTATGGGAACAAAATATGGAGGTATTGTCCAAACAATCACGACAATCGGGAAAATGATTCCAATTGTATTAATTGTTGTGCTAGGTTTTTGGAAAGGAAATAGCGATATCTTTAACGTAGTTGTGCCGATATCAGAAAATCAAAGTATCGGGATGGCAATTTTAGCAACGTTATTTGCTTATGACGGCTGGATTCTACTTGCGTCAATTGGCGGAGAAATGAAGAATCCAACAAAGTTATTACCGAAAGCAATGACAGTTGGGATTTTAATTGTAACAGCTGCTTACGTATTAATTAATTTGGCATTATTAAATGTATTACCAGCAGTGGAAATTGTGGGCCTTGGAGAAAATGCAACAGCGACAGCTGCGGGCATGCTACTTGGTGAATATGGTGGGAAAATTATTAGTATCGGTATTATCGTGTCTATTTTCGGTTGTTTAAATGGAAAAATTTTAACGTTCCCACGTATCCCCATGTCGATGGCAGAACGTGGACAACTTCCATTTGCTAAGTTTATTGCAAAGGAAAGCCCAAGATTTAAAACACCAGCAAATGCAATTACTGTTGAAATCATTTTAGGAATTATTTTAATGATTATTAGTGATCCGAATAAGCTATCTGAGATTTCCGTATTCATTATTTATATTTTCTATGTAATGACGTTTATTGGTGTCTTCATTTTAAGAAAACGTAATAAGAATAAAGAGCGTGCATACAGTGTACCGTTATTCCCAATCGTACCAATCGTTGCGATTCTCGGTTCACTCTTTGTAATCGGTAGTGCAATTATCAATGATCCGATAAGTTGTTTCTTATCAATTGGAATTGTTTTTACTGGGCTTCCAGTATATTGGTATTTAAATAAGAAGAACAAAACTGAAGTATCATGATTGAAGGGTAGGCTATAATACGCCTACCTTTTTTACTGTAAAAAAATTGTACTTGTTTTCAATTTCTATTTTGGTTACTATAGTAGTAGTAACCAAAATAGAAAGCGTGGGGAAAGACTTGAATTTTCGTGTTTATATTTTAGCTATCGCGGCTTTCGTAGTCGGAACGGTTGAGCTAATTATAGGAGGAACGCTTGATTTAGTTGCCAATGATTTAGGAGTATCTATTAGTGCGGCTGGTCAGCTTATAACAATATTTTCAGTAGTATTTGCTTTGTCGGGTCCGTTTTTATTAGCGGTAACTGGAAAGTTCGAAAGAAAAAAATTATACATTGGAGCATTATCAATTTTCTTAATCGGAAATATTATTTCAGCAGTTAGTGTCAATTATGGGATGTTAATGTTCTCAAGGGTTATTTGTGCGGCGAGTGGTTCGCTTATTATTGCACTGTCAGTAACACTTGCTTCTAGCGTTGTAGAACCACATTTTCGTGCGCGTGCAATTGGAATCATCTTCATGGGGATTAGTGGTTCACTTGTACTTGGAGTACCGCTTGGCCTTGTACTTGGAAATGCATATGGATGGCGTGCACCATTTGTACTCATTTCGATCTTAACAGTAATGGCAATCGCATGTATTTCATTATTCTTAACGAAAGTGCCACCAACATCAGTACTATCGATAAGAGAGCAAATCGCTACGTTAAAAGATAAAAAAATTGTCAGTGCACAGTTAACGTCATTCTTATTTTTAACGGGTCATTTAACACTATATGCATATCTAACACCATTTTTAAAAGATGTGATGCATGTTGAGGCAAATTGGATTAGTGTATTTTACTTCATTTTCGGGATCGCAGCAGTAATTGGTGGTGGCTTCGGTGGCTGGCTTGCGGATAAATGGGGATCGAAGAAAAGTATTATCTCAATTATTATCGTATTTGCGTGTGCGATCTTCCTATTGCCAATGATGACATTTTCATTCCCGCTGTTCATTATTATGATGGGAATTTGGAGTATGCTTAGCTGGGCTATTTCACCAGCACAACAAAATTATTTAATTGAAATTGCACCAGAATCAGCTGGTATTCAGCAAAGTTTAAATAACTCTGCGCTTCACTTAGGGATTGCGCTCGGTTCAACAGTAGGCGGAGTTGTTATTGAAAAATCATCTGTTATATATAATGCTTGGGTAGGTGGCGGCTTTATTATATTAGCGCTGCTTTGTGCAATTTTCTCGATTACGAGAGGACGTTCTGCTCAGTTTGCAAAAGAAGAATCTATCGTTTGATAGGTTCTTTTTTATTTGTAAAAAATTGCAGGTTTTGGTAGGGAAGTGGAGAATTTGTATGTAGCGAGGTGATGCATATGTATACGAATTTTTCGATTATTGGCTTTCTAATTTCAATGCTTCCGTTGTTCCTTGTTGTTCTTGCACTTAGATGGGTTCGTTTCATTTATCAAAATTCAGAGAAACAAGTGGAGCAAAATGAGAAAATGATTGAGCTGTTGACGGAGATAAAGGAAAAAGATAAGTAATATATATTCGTTTAAAATTTGTTTCTCGTAAGTTATGAAGGCACTTATAAAGTGCTTTTTTATTATGTTTGAAAATTAAAAATATGTAATATTCATTTGTCAATAGCAGCATGAGAACAAACAATTTTAAAGTTGCTTATTACTTTGGAACTTTCTCAACAATTCGACAAGATACTACAAAAAAACCACCTATTCTCTTTTTTTTACTATAAGTACAATGAAACAGTAAGATTGCTTCATGTAGAAATTTATATATGGTGGTGGAGAGAATGAAACGAAAGATGGTAGGAAAATGGTTTAGTTTTTTAAGTGCTCTTATTATTTTATTAGGAATTGCAATGCCACAAGTAAAGGCAGAAGTAATGAACAGAGAAACATATAAGATGGATTGGAGCTATAGTAATTCGAAACAGCGTGAAATAAAGACAGAAATAATTAAAACGGCTTCGGGTAGTATTGCGTATTGTTTAACGCCTGATTTGCGTTCTCCAAATGGAGATGATTTGCCTGAGATGGGGAAAACATCTGATGCCGTATATCGTGTTTTATTAAATGGGTATCCTCAAAAAAGCCCATCTGAATTAGGGGTAGCGACAGTAGAAGAGGCGCATTATGCTACACAATTAGCGGTATGGATTGCAGCAAATGAATTAACGGAAGAAGATTTAGTTCCAAAAAATGAACAAGTACATAATCTTATGAAGCGTTTAGTAGAAGCTTCAAAAAAAGAAACTGGATCACAAGATATATTTTTTAAAGTTAATCCTGTAGATCCACAAACTGCTACACAAAAAGGTAATTATTTAGAAACAGGATTTTATGCAGTGCAAACAAATGCGGTTTCTGGCTCTTATACAATTCTTCCTGAAAATGCTCCTAAAGGGCTTCGAATTGTAAATGAAAATGGAGAAGAAAAAAGTACATTATCAATTAACGAAAAATTTAAAATATTAATCCCGAAAGATACGAGTAGTGGTAATTTTAAAATGAAAGTGAAGTCTACTTTAACAAATTTACAAGCAATAGCTTTTAAAGGATCAGAAAAAGTTCAAAATACAACGGTATTGTTACAAAGAAATAGTGAGAAAATCAGTACAGATTTAGTTGTAAATTGGGAATCAGTAGGCTCTTTAAAGATTATGAAATTAGGAGAAAAAAAGGAATTATTAAAAGGGGCTGTGTTTGAAGTTTCTAATGAAAACTTTAAACAAAATGTTACGACTAATGATAAGGGGATTGCGGAGTTAGGGAATCTTCCAATCGGTATATATAGCGTCAAAGAAATTCAAGCGCCAGCTGGATATGTGTTAGACGGAAGTGTTAAAAAAATTGAAGTGAAAACTGGTGAAACTGCTGTATTAGAGTTGAAAAATGAAAATGTAAAAGGTGAATTAGAAATAACGAAAGTAGATATAGCGGATGGGAATACAAAATTACCGAATGCAGAATTTACAATCTACAACGAACAAGGAAAAGAAGTAGTAAAAGGGAAAACAGATGAAAAAGGTATAGCGAAATTCAAATTACCATACGGAAAATACACGTATAAAGAAACAATAGCGCCGAATGGATATGTAATAAATGAAGAGACATTCACATTTGAAATAAAAGAGAATGGCGAAATTATTAAACATATCGTTCAAGATAAGAAAGTAGAAGGTGAATTAGAAATAACGAAAGTAGATGTAGCGGATGGAAATACGAAACTGCCGAACGCAGAATTTACAATCTACAATGAACAAGGAAAAGAAGTAGTAAAAGGAAAAACGGATGAAAAAGGTGTAGCGAAATTTAAACTACCATACGGAAAGTACACGTATAAAGAAACAATAGCACCAAATGGATATGTAATAAATGAAGAGACGTTCGCATTTGAAATAAAAGAGAATGGAGAAATTATTAAACATATCGTTCAAGATAAGAAGGTAGAAGGTGAGTTAGAAATAACGAAAGTAGATGTAGCGGATGGGAATACAAAATTACCAAATGCAGAGTTTACAATCTACAACGAGCAAGGAAAAGAGGTAGTAAAAGGGAAAACGGATGAAAAAGGTATAGCGAAATTCAAACTACCATACGGAAAGTACACGTATAAAGAAACAATAGCACCAAATGGATATGTAATAAATGAAGAGACATTCGCATTTGAAATAAAAGAGGATGGAGAAATTATTAAACATATTGTGAAAAATAAGAAAGAAGAAAAGGCATCGCTTCCTTCTAAGCCAAATAAGCCAACACCGAATGGAGAAGTGAAACCTTCCGCTGATGTGAAGCCGATGCAACAACCTAATACTCATAATGAAGTGCGTTTGCCAGCTACTGGCGGCGTTGGCAATGAATTTACGGTTTTATTCGTTTTAGGACTTGGTTTTATTATTGCAGGAGCTTATGTGTTAAAGATGAAAAATAGAAAAGAAATGTAGAAAAAAACGCCTTGTAATAGAGGCGTTTTTTTAGTATCTCAACTTCATCAACAAACTCTTAATTTCCTCATCTTCCATAAAGAGATCATGGTGTTTCTGAGTAATTTTCGCAAGTGCAACGTCATGATAGAAAAATTCTGTAAAGAACTTTACGAAAGGTTGTGACATTGTTTTCATTGCTTGCCATGACTCTTGCTCTACACCAGCAAATAAAATTTCGCGGTCGTCAACGATGAGTAGTAAATAGCGCTCTAATGCGTTAGGTTCTTCAGCTGGAATTAGAAAATGCATGTTTTCTAAATTCGTTTCTACTTCTCCAACTATAAGAGACTCAATTTGGACGCCTTGTTTTGCCTTTTCTTCTAATAAAGGAAGGTATTCAGAAAGAGTATCATTCCAAGCTGAAATAAGAATGGACTTTTTTGCACCTTCGATGAGTTCTTTACTTTGAACTCGAATAGAAGATTGCATTTTTAAGCTCCACACACGGTCATCTGTAAAGGATTTTTTTGATATATTCGTTTCCAATTCTTTAATATTTGATTGAAATTCTGTCGTTAATTTTTCAATTGCTAGCTTGAGTGGTAATGCTGTATACAGCTTTTTCTTTTCTGAAACAGAATCCATTACCATCCCTTTATCGATCAGTCGTGCTAGCACTTCATATATTTTTGCTTTTGGAACACCAGAATGCTTCACGATCGTTGTAGCATCTAATGGTTCGTTGCTCGATACGACAACTTCATAAGCTTGGCTTTCATATTGTGAGAAACCGAATTTTTGTAACATAGTTCCCTCCGAACGAATGAGATTATATTTTAAGGATAATGAACTATTTGTTTTTGCACAAGTGGTAGTAGGTTTTCTACTCAGATTGAGGTGAGAATTAGTTTCAATTTTTTAATTTTATCCATTATACTTAATATAGTGATTAATACGATTACAATACAACGAGAAAGGGATGCTTGGGGGAAGATGTTGAGAAGTTTACGTTTAAAAATTGCGGTAGTATTTTCGGTACTTATTTCTATGATGTTTGTAATATTAGGTACAGCTATGTATCAATTACAGAAAGAGAAGGAAGTGCGCTCCTTAGACCAGTATTCTCAAAATACGATGGATCTTGTGACAGAGCAACTTACGACATTTGTTCAAAGAACGGATGAAGATATGGGGTATTATGCGAACAGTGAGATGGTTCGTAATATGCTTCAAGATGGAGTTACTCCAGAAGAGGAAGCATTTTTGACGAAAGAGTTTTCGGAGTATAAAAAGAATCATCCTGGCATTTTAGACTTATATATTGGTACGAAAGATAAAAAAACATTAAGTGCCAATCTTGCTGAAGGTGGACAAGTGCCAGAAGGATATGACCCAACGACAAGACCTTGGTATAAAGACTCAGAAGCTGAGGTGAAAAAGGTTCACTGGGGACAACCTATGTATGAGATTGCAACAGGTAAATTAAGTGTAGGAGTTTCTAAAGCCATTACAGCTCAAGATGGATCTGTATTAGGTGTTGTGGCGATGGATGTATCGCTCGGAACAATCCAGAAATTACTTCATAATATTCAATACAATAACGGCGGAGAAATGTTTATTATAAATGATAAAAATATGGCTCTTGTTTACCCAGAGAAAGTCGGGAAAGATGTTTCGAAAGAGCAACTTGTGAAGAGTTTAAATAAAGATGTAACAAAATATGCTGTCACTACATTAAAAGGTGAAGATGTAGTTGCATATAGTCAGTCATTTGATTTGATGAAATGGAAGATAGGAATTTTTTATCCGAAAGAAACAATTGATGGGTTATTACATAGTACGAGAAATACAGTCATTATAATGGCATGTATTAGCTTATTAGTTGGAATTGCAGCTTCATACTTGTTCTCAAGAAGATTAGCAAGACCGCTGCAACTATTAACGAATCACGTTCAAAAAGTAGCAGAAGGTGATTTAACGTTGCAAATGAAAGTGACAAGTAAGGATGAGGTTGGAGAACTGACGAACCATTTTAATCATATGGTTGAGCAAATGAATGAAATGGTAAGCAAAATTAAAAATAGTGTATCAACCGTGCAACAATCAACGAATAATCTACATTATTTAACGAATGAAACTGTAGCAGCTAGTAAAGAAGTGTCAGGTGCAATGGATGATGTAAGCGGAGGAGCGTCTACTCTTGCTAATAGTGTCGATGAAGTTTCAGAGCAGCTCGAGAATATGGCACAGTCAGTGGAACAAATGAATAACTCTGTTGGGGAAATAAAAGGTGTGGCTGGCAAAGCTGAAGAGGCATCTAAGCAAGGATTAAATACGATGCGCAATTTAGTTCGTACGAGGAGCCAATCCTCTTCGATTGTTGTTCATACAGAGGAAGCATCCGGAAAGTTAGAGCAAAGGGTTGGATCGATTCAGAATGTTGTAGAGCTTATAAAAGGCATTTCGGATCAAACGAATTTACTTGCTTTAAATGCTTCAATCGAGGCGGCACGTGCGGGGGAACAAGGTAAAGGCTTCGCTGTTGTTGCGGAAGAAGTTAGGAAATTAGCGGAACAATCAAAGGATGCAACAGTAGAAATTGCGACGATGATCGGTGAAGTACAAGTAGAGGTAAGAAGAGTAGTAGAAGTTGTAAGCAAATTGAAAGACATTGCGGATATACAAAATAAAGTTACGACAGAGGCAGAAACGGAATTCCGCACAATTATGTCAGTTGTAAATACGATTAGTACTTCAGTGGAACAAATTGTAGAAGAGGTACACAACATCGGTTACGAGCAAGGAGAAATTACAGCGGTCATGCATACAATTGCTGGTACGAGTCAAGAAAGCGCAGCTGTTTCGGAAGAAGTAAATGCTGCAACTGAATCACAAGTGAATCATCTAGAAAAGGTAGCTCATACGATGGAAAGTTTGACCGAGCATATGAGAGACTTAGAAAGATTAGTTGAGCAGTTTAAAATAGAGGAATAACAAATTAGTAAAATGATGAGTATTTCGGTAAAATAGACAATGGATATATAAGAAGCAATTATAGGAGGAAGACTACTATGGCAATTGTTGACGTATCGATTATTCCAGTAGGAACAGGTAATCCAAGTGTGAGTGAATATGTAGCAGAAGTACAAAAGGTGCTAGAGAAAAATGCAGATCGCGTGAAGTATCAATTAACACCAATGAATACAATTATTGAAGGAGATCTTCCTGTCATTCTAGAAGTAATTCAACAAATGCATGAAGTTCCATATGCGAAAGGTGTGCAGCGCGTTGCGACAACAATTCGTATCGATGATCGTCGTGATAAAGTAAGCACAATGGAGAAGAAATTAAACTCTGTTCGATCAAAATTATAAAGAAAAGCAGCGATCTTCGCTGCTTTTTTCATATAGGAGGTAGATAAGATGAGTGAAAAGTTTAACGAACAATTTGACGGGTTGTTAGAGAAATACACGGAACTATTACTTGGAGAGAGCAATGAAGAGAGAAAAGAACAGGTGCAGAAGTGGGCACTGTATTCTTACATAGCGAAGACGATGCCGGCTTTAGTGAAGCATTGGAATGAAACATATCCTGATGCGAAAGAAGAGATGGTACAGTTAATTACAGATATTAAAAGGCTGAATGAAGAGAAGAAAAATGAGCAATAAAAAAACTTGAGGCAAATATAATCTCAAGTCTTCTGTATTAATATCCTTATATAATTTACATGGAATATAAAGGGTTTTATAGGCATGTCGAATATTTTCGACATGCTTATTTTGTGCCTAGTAAACTCCATTTTTCTAAATGTCGAAAAATATTTCAGGCATATTTATAAGCGAGAATATAGGGTTTTAAATGTTTTTATAGTATTTTATAAATTATCTAAATAATTATTTGTATCCAATAATTTTAAACAATGATATAATTTTGAAGAGGGGTAAAAAACAGATAAATTAAGTCATAGGGGTGAATTACATGGAACAATTAATGCGAAATTCGTTTCTTTTCTTATCTAAAAATAAAGCGCTAACAAAACTGGCTAAAAAGTACGGTTTACGCTTTGGTGCAGGTCGCTTTGTCGCAGGGGAGACGATTGAATTAGCGACAGCAGCTATTAAACAATTGAACAAGCAAGGACTTTGTGTAACAATCGATTATTTAGGGGAATTCGTTGATAATGAAGCGGAAGCAAATGAAATGGCTAACCAATCGATTGAAGCGATCCGTGCTATTGGAAGAGAAGGTCTTGATTCGCAACTTTCTTTAAAAATGACTTCTATGGGATTAGATATCTCTGATGAAATCGTAATGAACAATATGCGCCGTATTTTGGAAGCTGCAAAAGAAAATGGTGTGTTCGTTACCATTGATATGGAAGACTATACACGCTGCGGAAAGACAATTGATATCTTTAAACAGTTAAAATCTGAGTACGATAATATTGGTACAGTTATTCAAGCTTACCTATATCGTACAGAAAAAGATATGGAAGAATTAAATGCTTATAGTCCTAATTTACGTCTTGTAAAAGGAGCTTATAAAGAACCTGAAGAGGTAGCGTTCCCGGATAAGAAAGATGTAGATGATAACTATAAAAAAATTATTAAAATGCACTTATTAAATGGAAATTATACTGCAATTGCTTCACATGACGAAGCGATTATTGAATATACGAAAAAACTTGCCGAAGAACACAACATTCCAAGAGACCAATTTGAATTCCAGATGTTATATGGTATTCGTAATGAGCGTCAACTTGAGCTAGTAAAAGAAGGTTACAAAATGCGTGTTTACGTACCTTATGGAAACGACTGGTATGGCTACTTCATGCGTCGTCTAGCAGAGCGTCCAGCAAACGTTGCGTTCGTATTAAAAGGTATGGTTAAAAAATAACCAAGGAGAAAATACTCCTTGGTTATTTTAATTGCTGAAATGCGTAATGTGCCATTTTCTTCGTATCAGGATACAGTTGCTTGCGAGTAGAAGATAATACAACATTAATGACGCGTTTACCGTCTTTTTCATCCACTGTTACGACCGTATATTTTCCGAGTGCGGATAGACCGCTTTTACTTCCAATTGCATATGGATCGTCATATAGTTCTTCTCGTCCATAGTTTGCGATATTTGGAGAGCGTTCTGAAGTATGTAGAGTTGTACGTGTTGAATTCATATATTCTAAAACAACTGGGTACTTTAATGCTTCTTTCGTAATCATAGCAATGTCATATGGTGATACTTTATTTCCGAGTGCATCAGCACCACTTGCGTTTTTGAAAGTCGCATGCTTTGTACCAAGTTCCTTCGCTCTAGCATTCATCATTTTTACAAATTCATTTTTTGATCCTGCGATATGTTCTGCGATGGATTCAGCTATTGGATCTGCACTAATGATAAGCATCAGTTTTAATGCCTCATCACGCTTTAACTTTTCCCCAGCACGAAGTTTAATTTTCTTACTTTGACTTTCTGTTTTAATTGCGTTCTCTGTAACTGTAATTTCTTCGTCCTCTTTTACATTCTCTAGTAAAAGAAGGGTTGTCATCATTTTGGCTATACTAGCCGGATAAGAGCGTTCGTCCTCTCGTTTTCCATACAAAATTTCACCTGTGTCTGCATCGATTGTAATGGCGTATTGCCCAGTGATACTAGGTTGATCGGCTCTTACAGTTTGCTGTCTTTGTGCGTAAGAGAAGAAAATCATCCCTGTAAATAGTGTGGCAATCATTACAAGCATAACTATTGTTCGTTTCATCATCGTTCCCTCTTTTGTTTTCCATATGTACAAATAAATTGGGCAGAAAAAGCAGCCATTACCCATTATGCCACGTTCTCTGCCCAAAAATATAGCGTTATTTTTCGCCCATATTATGCTTCTTATATTGTTGGTTATTACCTTGACGGCCCTTTTCCACACCGTGATTATGCGGACCTGCATTTCCAGTTACGCTTGCTGCACTAATTCCAGCCTTTGAAGGGTTTTTCTTAAGTTTTGCCATATATATTCCTCCAGTTTCGTCAGATTATAAAAAGGGAAAGTGTATTTTAGTGAAGAAAATACATATATAGCATGGGCAAATAAAAGAAAAATATTTATTTCAGAAAATTTTATCAATAAATATATTGCGAAAATTTAAACAGTATCATATATTTATTAGTAGAGGCTCACTCATTGATTGCGACTTATGTCGAAAAATTGAATGAGCATTCATTCAAGAATAGGGGGAGAAATGGATGTTCCAAATTAAAAAGGCTGCTGTTCTAGGTTCAGGCGTAATGGGTTCAGGAATTGCGGCACACTTAGCTAATATTGGTATTCCGACATTATTGCTTGATATTGTACCACCTGCGCTTACGAAAGAAGAAGAAGCGAAGGGACTTACATTAGAACATAAAAGTGTGAGAAATCGTTTTAGTAATACGGCACTGCAAAAACTATTAAAGCAAAAACCAGCTCCTCTGACAGTGAAAGGAAACCTAGCACTGATTGAAGCAGGTAACTTAGAAGATGATCTTGAGCGTCTAGCTGATGTAGATTGGATTATTGAAGTAGTAGTTGAAAACTTAGATATTAAAAAGAAACTATTTGAAAAAGTAGATGCTGTTCGTAAACCGGGTTCTATTGTAAGCTCGAATACGTCAGGCATTTCAGTTGAAAAAATGGCAGAAGGTCGTTCAGACGACTTCCAGAAACACTTCTTAGGCACACACTTTTTTAACCCACCACGATATTTAAAACTTCTAGAGGTAATACCGACGAAAGAAACTGATCCACAAGTATTAAGCTTCATGAAATTATTTGGCGAAGACGTTCTTGGAAAAGGCGTTGTTATCGCAAAAGACACACCAAACTTTATTGGAAACCGCATCGGTACGTATGGTTTACTTGTAACTCTTCAAGAGATGGTAAAACGCGGCTATAGCATTGGGGAAGTTGATTCTGTAACAGGCCCTCTTATTGGTCGTCCGAAGAGCGCAACGTTCCGTACATTAGATGTTGTTGGTTTAGATACATTCGTACACGTTGCAAATAACGTATATGAAAATGTACAAGAAGAAGAGCGTGATGTATTTAAAGTACCAGCTTTCATGCATGACATGCTTGATAAAAAATGGCTTGGAAGCAAAACAGGTCAAGGCTTCTTCTTAAAACAAGGAAAAGAAATTTTAGAATTAAATCCAGAAACGATGGAATATGAAGCTCGCAAAAAATTAAAAGCTGCATCTATCGAGTTAAGTAAACAAGAAAAAGGTTTATCGAATAAATTGAAAGCGCTTGTATACGCGAAAGACCGCGCAGGAGAGTTGTTATGGAACATCATTACACCGACTCTTTTATACTCTGCAAAACTTCATAAAGAAATTGCTGACGATATCGTTGCAATTGACCAAGCGATGAAGTGGGGCTTCGGATGGGAGCAAGGACCGTTTGAAGTTTGGGATGCAATCGGCGTTGAAAAGTCCGTTCAAAAGATGGAAGAAAACGGCGTAGTTGTTCCGACTTGGGTGAAAGAAATGTTAGAGAAAGGTTTCACTACTTTCTACAAACATGATAACGGAGATAGCTACTATTACGATAATGGCGAATATAAGCTTATTGAGCGTAATAAAAAGGCAATTTCTCTTAAACAATTAAAAGCAAAAAATGGTGTATTAAAGAAAAATAGCGGAGCGAGCTTAATCGACTTAGGCGACGGTATCCTTTGCTTAGAATTCCATTCGAAGAGCAATGCAATCGGTATGGATATTACGCAAATGATTAACTACGCTGTTGATGAAGTAGAAAAGAATTACAAAGGTCTTGTTATCGGTAACCAATCGAAGAACTTCTGCGTTGGTGCAAACCTAGCAATGATCTTAATGGAAGCGCAAGATGACAACTACTTTGAAATTGAGTTAGTTGTGAAAAACTTCCAAGATGCAATGACGAAAATTAAGTACTCTTCTAAGCCAGTTGTAGCAGCACCATACGGTATGACGCTTGGCGGAGGTACAGAAGTTTGCTTACCAGCAGCGAGCATTCAAGCTTCTAGTGAAACGTATATGGGCTTAGTTGAAGTTGGTGTTGGCTTAATCCCTGGCGGAGGCGGTAATAAAGAGCTATACATTAAACACTTAAATAAAATGGCAAACGGCGTAGAGTTTGATCTGCAAAAAGTTGCAAATAAAGTGTTCGAAGCAGTCGCAATGGCGAAAGTTTCAACTTCAGGACAAGAAGCAATTTCTCATAACTTCTTAGGTGATAAAGACGGTATTAGTGTGAATGGTGATCACTTACTATACGATGCAAAACAGAAAGCACTTGCTTTATATGAAGCAGGTTATAAAGCACCAATCCGTAAAAAGATACCGGTTGTTGGTGAAACAGGATATGCAACTCTTGCACTTGGTGCGGAAGCAATGCATTTATCTGGTTACATTTCAGAGTACGATCTTCACATTGCGAAGAAACTTGCATATGTCATCGCGGGCGGAAAAGTGCCGTACGGAACAGAAGTTGATGAGCAGTATTTATTAGATGTAGAACGCGAAGCATTTATTAACTTAGTAAGTGAGATGAAATCACAAGCAAGAATGCAGCACATGCTTGTAAAAGGAAAGCCATTACGTAACTAATAACGAGGGGAGATATCGTTCATGAGAGAAGCTGTCATTGTTGCGGGAGCAAGAACACCAATTGGAAAAGCAAAGAGGGGTTCATTAAAAACAGTTCGTCCTGACGATTTAGGGGCGTTAGTAGTAAAAGAAACGTTAAAGCGTGCGAATTATGAAGGACCAATCGATGATTTAATTTTCGGTTGTGCGATGCCAGAAGCAGAGCAAGGTTTAAATATGGCTCGTAATATCGGTGGATTAGCAGGACTTTCTTACGATGTTCCAGCTATTACAATTAACCGTTACTGTTCTTCAGGTTTACAAAGTATCGCTTACGGAGCAGAGCGCATTATGCTTGGTCACTCGGAAGCGGTATTATCAGGCGGAGCGGAATCAATGAGTTTAGTTCCAATGATGGGACACGTTGTTCGTCCAAATAGTCGCCTTGTAGAAGCAGCTCCAGAATATTATATGGGTATGGGACATACAGCAGAGCAAGTTGCTGTGAAATATGGAATTTCTCGTGAAGAGCAAGATGCATTTGCAGTAAGAAGTCATCAACGCGCTGCGAAAGCATTAGCTGCAGGTAACTTTGCTGATGAAACAGTATCTGTAGATGTAACGTTACGTACTGTTGGAGCAAACAACAAATTACAAGAAGAAACAATCACTTTCGCACAAGACGAAGGTGTAAGAGCAGAAACGACATTAGACATTTTAGGTAAATTACGTCCAGCATTTAACGTTCGCGGTTCTGTAACAGCTGGTAACTCTTCACAAATGAGTGATGGTGCAGCATCTGTATTATTAATGGATCGTGAAAAAGCAGTAAGTGATGGTATGAAGCCACTTGCGAAATTCCGTTCATTTGCAGTAGCTGGTGTACCACCAGAAGTAATGGGAATCGGCCCAATCGCAGCAATTCCGAAAGCGTTAAAACTAGCTGGTTTAGAACTATCCGATATCGGCCTATTCGAACTAAATGAGGCATTCGCTTCTCAATCAATCCAAGTTATTCGTGAACTTGGTTTAGATGAAGAAAAGGTAAACGTAAACGGCGGTGCAATTGCACTTGGACATCCACTTGGCTGTACAGGAGCAAAACTAACATTATCTCTTATTCACGAAATGAAACGCCGCAACGAACAATTCGGTATCGTAACAATGTGTATCGGCGGCGGAATGGGAGCAGCAGGAGTGTTTGAATTACTATAAAAAAAGTGCAGGTGGCTCGTTCAGAACAGGAGGGCGTTGGAAGCCCTGACGAAGAGGCGCTTTTTGCCTCACAGGAAGGGGTGAAACGACCGACTGTTCTAGCCACTGGAACTGGATTATGAAAAAAAGTAGAAGCGAAGCCACCGAACATTCTAGCCGCTGGAACTAGATTAAAAAAGTGGAAGTGGCTTGCTCAGAACGAGACGTCGCCAATGCAAAGAATGGAAGCAACAAAGGTTTATAAAAAATAAAATTGAGAGCCAGTTTCTTTCAAAAAAGAAAGAAGCTGCTCATGAAAATATGAAGGAGGAAATTTTCATGGAAAAAACAGTAGGAAGTGCGGTTAAAGGCGGTAGCTTTTTAGTTGATGAGATTACGATTGATCAAGTGTTTACGCCAGAAGATTTTTCATCTGAGCATAAAATGATTGCAAAAACGACAGAGGACTTTATCGTAAATGAAGTTCTACCAGAGCTTGAATATTTAGAGCAACATGAGTTTGATCGTTCTGTTCGTCTTTTAAAAGAAGCTGGGGAACTTGGTTTATTAGGCGCTGACGTACCAGAAGAGTACGGCGGAATTGGTCTTGATAAAGTAAGCTCAGCGTTAATCGCAGAGAAATTCTCTCGCGCTGGTGGTTTTGCAATTACTCACGGTGCTCATGTAGGAATCGGATCTTTACCAATCGTATTATTCGGTAACGAAGAGCAAAAGAAAAAGTATTTACCATTACTTGCAACTGGTGAGAAATTAGCTGCATACGCATTAACAGAGCCAGGTTCAGGATCTGACGCATTAGGTGCAAAAACAACTGCACGTTTAAATGCAGAAGGTACACATTACGTATTAAACGGTGAAAAACAATGGATTACAAACTCTGCATTTGCTGACGTGTTTATCGTATACGCAAAAATTGATGGAGAGCACTTCTCAGCATTTATCGTAGAGAAAGAATATGCAGGCGTATCTACAAGCCCAGAAGAAAAGAAAATGGGTATTAAATGTTCTTCAACTCGTACGTTAATTTTAGAAGATGCATTAGTACCGAAAGAGAACTTACTTGGTGAAGTTGGTAAAGGTCATATTATCGCATTCAACATTTTAAATATCGGCCGTTATAAATTAGGTGTTGGTACAGTTGGATCTGCGAAACGTGCAGTAGAAATTTCAGCACAATATGCAAACCAACGTCAACAGTTCAAACAACCAATCGCTCGCTTCCCATTAATTCAAGAGAAACTTGCGAATATGGCAGCGAAAACATATGCAGCTGAAAGCTCTGTATATCGTACAGTAGGTTTATTCGAAAGCCGCATGAGCACATTATCTGAAGAAGAAGTGAAGGACGGTAAAGCAGTAGCAGCTTCTATCGCTGAATATGCAATCGAGTGCTCTTTAAATAAAGTATTCGGTTCTGAAGTACTAGACTATACAGTAGATGAAGGTGTTCAAATTCACGGTGGTTACGGATTTATGGCAGAGTACGAGATTGAAAGAATGTACCGCGATTCTCGTATTAACCGTATTTTCGAAGGAACGAACGAAATTAACCGCCTAATCGTACCAGGTACGTTCTTACGTAAAGCGATGAAAGGTGAATTACCACTTCTTCAAAAAGCACAAAAATTACAAGAAGAATTAATGATGATGATGCCAGAAGAAGTAGGCGATGAGCCATTAGCGCTTCAAAAATATTTAGTAAGTAACGCGAAGAAAATTGGCTTAATGGTAGCTGGATTAGCTGCTCAAAAATACGGTAAAGCATTAGATAAAGAGCAAGAAATTCTTGTGAATATCGCTGACATCGTAAGCAACCTATACGCAATGGAGTCAGCTGTTCTTCGTACAGAAAAAGCAATTAAAGCAACTGGTCTTGAAAAGAATAAACAAAAAGTGTTATACACTGAAGTATTTTGCCAAGAAGCATTTAACGAAATCGAAGCAGATGCGAAAGAAACACTTATCGCAGTTGAAAACGGCGACATGCTGCGCATGATGTTATCATCATTACGTAAATTAACTCGCCACACACCACTTAACGTAATTCCGAAGAAACGTGAAATCGCTGCGAAAATTTTAGAAGATGAGCGTTACACAGTTTAATACTTTTAAAGAACAGTAGTCGTTTATACGACTACTGTTCTTTTTTCTGAAAAAAATAAATTTTTAGTGACATAAAACTAATACCATTAGTATAATGAAACTAACGGTATTAGTTTTCGTGAAAAGGGAGATGGAAATATGAGAATGATACATGAAAAAACGGTATATCAATTGTCATTTTTGCCAAGAGTGTTTCCAGTGAATTGTTATTTTGTGGAGGAAGAAGATGGTTTAACTTTAATTGATGCGGCTTTGCCGTATAGCGCAAAAGGTATTTTACAGGCGGCTGAAAAAATAGGGAAACCAATTACTAAGATTGTATTAACACATGCGCATGATGATCACATCGGTGCATTAGACGCATTAAAGGAAGTACTCCCTAATGTTCCAGTCTATATTTCTAAGAGGGACGCAAAGCTGTTAGAAGGAGATACGACGTTACAAAAGGATGAACCGAATATACCGATAAAAGGCGGTGTACCTAAAAAGGTAAAAACGGTACCTGATGTTTTATTAGAAGATGGCGACCGAGTTGGGTCGCTTCTTGCGATTATGACACCGGGACATACGCCAGGATCCATGTCGTTTCTTGATGTACGAAATAAAGCTCTTATTGTCGGGGATGCATTTCAAACGAGAGGAGGTATGGCTGTTTCGGGACAAATGAAATTTTGGTTTCCGTTTCCTGCGATGGCAACGTGGAGTAAAGAAATATCATTACAAAGTGCAGAGAAGTTAAGCGAATATGAGCCTTCCTTACTTGCGGCAGGGCATGGGAAAATGATAAATAATCCAGGTACTGTCATAAAATTTGCTATTAAGGAAGCTAAGCGGAATATAAAAAGTAGAAAAGAGGGTTAATTTATGTCACCGAGAATCGGACTTACATTACAGAAAATTGTAGAAACAGCAGCAGAAATTGCAGATACAAATGGAATACAAGAAGTAACGTTAGCTTCATTAGCGCAAAGGTTAGGGATACGTTCACCCTCGCTATACAATCATGTAAAAGGGTTGCAAGATGTACGGAAAAATCTTGGTATTTACGGAATACAACAGCTGCATAACAAGCTGGAAGAAGCGGCCGAGGATAAATGTATGGATGAAGCAATTCATGCATTAGGAGAAGCATATGTAGCATTCGTACGCAAACATCCTGGACTATATGAAGCAACCTTTTTACGAGATGAAGAAGTAAGAAAAGCAGGTGACGGGATTGTAAAGCTTTGTCTTCAGGTGTTACAACAGTACGGCTTAGAAGGGGAAAATGCACTTCATGCGACGCGTGGATTCAGAAGTATTTGTCATGGATTTGCGTCGATTGAACAGCAAGGTGGATTTGGTCTACCGTTAGATTTGGATATAAGTTTACATGTATTATTGGAAACGTTTATTAAAGGATTACGTGAATAAGAAGCAAGGCAAACAAAAACCTTAGAAGTGATTCTAAGGTTTTTGAGTGCATATGATTCGAAAAGAATGGTAGGATTTTTCTTATGAAATGATATCATTTTGCAGGTTTTAAAAATGTATATATCGCTAAGAAAAAGCAAACGAAACTGAATACGATGGGATCTTGATATGGACTAGGCTCAGAGCCCTTCTGGATTTCTGTAAGGAAGTCGTGGGTTTTCATGTTTATTGCTCCTTTAACTAATAATTTTTATATGATGTGAGGGTTACGGTGGATAGGGATTGTTTTTTGAAATTTCATATAATAATTATTGCATAGCAATCCTATTCCTAAAACTATAAAATATAAAGTTTTCATAATATGTAAAATTGCATATTATTCTTTTTGAAATTTTTGTTATATTATCTTTATATTTAAATTAAAGGATTTTATTGAGATAAATGAGAATAACTGGAGGGATACTGTGAGTAAAACAGTGTTAGAAGCGTATAGTGCGGAAAGAAAAATAGAGAATATAACATATAAAAATCTATTTGTAATGATAGCAATGATTATAGGGACTTCACTCCTAGGAGGATTATTCCTTGGTTTAGCCTTTGAGATTTATGGAGAAGAAGCATTAAGTACTAAATTAGAAGGATATTATTTGCTCTTATTCGATGCATCTGTTGTTGCGATCGTTTTATTAGCTTATAAACCGGTTTTTCATTTTATTAAATCTATTTGGGATTTATCCGTTTTGAAGAGTGGGAAGACATATTTATATCTATTAATTGGTTTTATTATCATTGCAGTATCACAATATTTAATGTTACATGTGTTTAGTTTTGAAAGTGCAGCAGAACAAAAGGAACAATTAGGGAGTTTAGGGCTTCAAAATAGCATACAAAGTATTATATATGTGTTAAGTGTTGCTATCATTACACCGGTTAAAGAAGAAATTCTATTTCGAGGTATTTTATATCGATTTTTAGAAAAGAGATATAATTTTTTAGTTAGTATCATTATTTCTTCCTTCATTTTTGGAATTCTTCATGGAGGTCTTCTAATTACGGCAACGATTATGGGAATGGTATTTGCAATGTTATACAAAAAGACGCAATCTATTGTACCTAGTATTATGTTACACATTGTATGGAACTTACTTGTGAGTATAAGTATGATTGTATCTCTATAAAAATAAATACATACAAAATAAAAGATGAATGGCTCAGCTATTCATCTTTTATTTTGTATGCACGTGAAAAAGTTAATTCATGTATACAATCAAAAAATAGCTAAATACTAACAGTGAACGAATAAAGAAAGGTAGGAGTATTCTATGCAAAATTTAACAGAGCTTGAAGTAGAAAATTTACGTCATTTAATTGGTGGACACGCAACAATTATTAACAAGTTGGAGCAGTATGCACAGACGTGTACGGATCCACAACTGAAACAAATGCTACAAAAAGATGCGCAAGATGCACGAAATACGAAACAGCAATTAATGACTTTCCTAGGATAGGAGGAAGCGGAACATGAATGAAAAAGATATGGTAAATGATTATTTAGCAGGATTAAATGCAAGTTTAACAAGTTATGCAAATTATATTGCTCAGTCTGATAATGAACAATTACACCAAACGTTAATCCAAATTCGTAATCAAGATGAAATGCGCCAACGTAATATGTACGAGTACGCAAAGCAAAAGAGTTACTACAAGCCGGCAGCACCTGCGAATCCAATGATTGTCCAGCAATTAAAAAGCCAATTAAGTGCGGAATAATGGGATGACAAAAAACGGGCGAATGAAGTCGCTCGTTTTTTGTTTTGAATATGTCAATAAATATAAAATAAATATTTTTCCAGTTGTAACAAATATGACGAAAATGGAATATGACAATTCACAAAAAGGACAAAAACTTTGCTCAATATTTCACAAAGTATCCATGGTTTATATCGTGGGAATCTCTATAATTAGGAGTGTAAAGAACAAAAGAAATAGATTATATGATCAATTAGGAGAGATTGCTATGAGACGAAATACAAGAAAAATTGCAATTATCGGTACTGGATTAGTTGGATCAAGTTGTGCATATTCCATTGTGAATCAAGGCATTTGCGAAGAGCTATTATTAATTGATATAAATCATGAACGTGCAGTTGGGGAAGCGATGGATTTATCACACTGCATTAACTTTACAAATACAAGAACAAAAGTATATGCAGGAAGCTATGAAGACTGCAAAGATATGGATATCGTTATTATTACAGCAGGACCAGCACCAAAGCCTGGACAAAGTCGCTTAGATACTTTAGGAGCGAGTGCGAAGATTATGGAAAGTGTTGTTGGCGGCGTAATGGAAAGTGGATTTGATGGTATTTTCTTACTTGCATCGAACCCAGTTGATATTATTACATATCAAGTGTGGAAATTATCTGGATTACCTAGAAATCGTGTGATCGGTACTGGTACATCACTAGATTCTTCTCGCTTACGAACAATTTTATCTGAAATGTTACATGTAGACCCTCGTAGTATTCATGGGTATTCATTAGGAGAACATGGTGATTCTCAAATGGTTGCTTGGTCTCACGTAACTGTTGGTGGAAAGCCAATTCTACAAATTTTAGAAGAGAAAAAAGACAAATTTGGTGAAATAGATTTAGATGAAATTGTTGAGAAGACTGCAAAAGCTGGATGGGAAATTTATAAACGAAAAGGTACTACTTATTACGGAATCGGAAATTCTCTAGCATATATTGCGAGCTCAATCTTTAACGATGATCACCGTGTCATTGCTGTATCAGCCATTTTAGATGGGGAGTACGGCGAGTATGATATTTGTACAGGAGTGCCAGCTATTATTACTAGAGATGGTATAAAAGAAATTGTAGAACTAAACTTAACAGAGGATGAAGAATCTCGATTCGCAAAATCAAACGATATTTTACGTGATTATATGAAAACAATTGGTTACTAACTTATAGGAGAAGGTGAAACAAATGAAGGAATATATAATGTCTCGTGTATTTAAAGCATCTGCTGGAATCGCACAAGGTATTTTCGTATCCCTTGGAATTGGTTTACTAATCGAAAATATAGGAAGAATTGTTGATATTCCGTTACTTATTACAATCGGAGTTGTTGCAAAATCACTTATGGCACCAGCCATTGGTGCCGGAATTGCTTTTATGCTTGGTGCAAATGGCCTTGTAATCTTCTCGGCTATGGTAGCTGGAGCGATTGGTGCTGGATCCATTTCAATTACTGAAGCAGGTCTAATTATTAAAACAGGTGAGCCAATCGGTGCATTATTAACAGCAACTTTAGCTGTATATATTGGTAAACGTTTAAGTGGAAAAACTGCGTTAGATATGATGCTCGTTCCATTTGCGGCCATATTAGGTTCTGGTTTAGTTGGTATTTGGTTATCTCATAATATTACTCCTGTTTTAAATACAGTTGGAGCATTTATTAAAGATAGCTCAGCTGGTAGCCCGTTCATCGCTTCTATCGTCATTGCAGTCGTTTGGGGACTATTACTTATCTCTCCAGCTTCATCAGCTGCGTTAGCGATCGCACTTAGCTTAGACGGCGTTGCGGGTGGTGCTGCTCTTGCGGGCTGCGTTGCCCAGTTTATCGGATTCTCTGTTATCTCAGCGAAAGAAAATAATTTGGGCGGCATATTAGCTCAAGCACTTTGTACTCCGAAAGTACAGTTGCCAAATATCACTAAAAATCCAATGATTCTCGTCCCAACTGTTGTCGCCAGTGCGATAGTTGGTCCAGTATCCGCATTGATTTTCCAACTGGAAGCAGGAAAAGAAATTGCAGGTCTTGGATTAAGTTCTCTTATCGCACCAATTAATTTAATTTCCAGCGAAGGATGGGAAGTTGTCCCAGCGATGGTAATCACATATATCATCATTCCAGTAGCTGTTTCTTATATACTTTACATTGCTCTTAAAAAAGCAGGTCGTATTCATTCTGGTGATATGACTGTACCGCAATCTTAAATTGAAAATCTCCTTTTATATAGAGAAAAGCAGACTGGAAGCCACAGTCTGCTTTTTGTTATGTTACATTTTGTGATTTTGTTTTACTGGAACACGTACTGTTTCTTTTGCTAATAACAGCTGAACGCCGAAGTAAAGTATGCTTGCAAGCGTCATTCCAGAAATGGCGTCTACAAATGCATGTTGCTTCGTAAATAGCGTTGATAAAATAATAAGCGTACCGAAGAAGGTAAGAATGTAATATTCAAAAGCATGTTGTTCTCTACGTTTAAAGGCAGCTAGCATAATGACAAATGTAGTTAGAACATGAATGCTAGGGAAACAGTTTACCGGTTGGTCGATACTATAAATATAGCGGACTAGTTCGGAAAATACGTCGGATCCAACTACTGTTGGACGTGGTACAGTTGTCTGCCAAAAATAATAAATAGAAAAACAAGCAAGTTTTCCAAGAATGATACTACTTAAAGTGACATAATATTGTTTTCGATCGGCAAAGCAGTAATAAATAAGTGCGCCGTATAAGTAAGGAAACCAAAGTAAATAAGGAATAATAAATGCTTTTACAAATGGAATCCAATCATCTACTACAGTTGTGACATCTACTGCGTGAACAGCCGATTTATTTAATACATCGTAAAGGGGACTTACGAGTACAAGTAGAAGTATATAACTTAACGGAAGAAAAGATGAAAGTTTAAATTTCTTCATGATAATCTCCTATGTTTAGTAATGTAAGTAAATTCAATTGATTATAATATAGAAACGTAATTTGGGCTATCGATTTTACTTACATTTTCTTGAATGAACCTTACGTTTTTGTCACTTGACTGAAAAGAAGGGGAGGGTGCTATATGAAGCGTTTATCGTATTTCTTAGTTTTTATATTGATATGCCTAGTCGGTGCTGGGTGTGCAAAGGATAAAGAAGGAGAGAAATTAGAATATAACGGAAGAGCACTCGTAATTGGAGTTATTGGTGAAAAACCGAAAGATACGTTTAGGAATATAAAGTTTGAGGAAATAAAGTTAGAGGAACTGGAAAAGAAATCTAAGGAAATGGATGGTTTTCTAATAATGAAAGATCACTTTCAAGAAGCCTCAACAGGGCAGTATAAAGATGTATTTTCATCGCTAAAGAAACCAGTGTTTTTTATCGGTTTACAAGATAAGTCATATTCGATTTTTATTACAAAAGGGATAGAGTATAACAGTGCCCGAAAAGATGTAAATGCTATGTATACGCAAGGGTTTGCAAATATCGGAAGTGGTGAAGGACAACAATGGGCAGTTGGTTTATCGAATGGTGGAAATACTGAAGAAAGTATTCATAATATGTATATCGTCGTATTTCAAACAATTGCAGATTATTTGAATAGATGAGGAAGGAGCCTGTAAACGAGGCTTCTTATTTTTTTATGTAGAAGCATATAACAATGTGATTGAGAAGTTCACGCAAGCTTTACAACGTATGCGAGAGTAGTGATACCGATTTATAATTTTATATCAGCTATTGCGGATTTAATTATAAAGTTTTAATGCAGCGCAGCCAGTATTAGCTCGGTTTATTAAGGGGTGATAATGTTAGTTAGTTCCACATCTCCCTTTGGGATTGGTTTGTTGGCAGGTGCAAGCACCTTTGTAGAGCCAGGAACGAGGATTCTCATTTATTTCGCATGCAGGAATCAGTTATATAATGGTTCAAATGATTCCATTGTTTATGAAATTGCTAAAAATATATAGATTACTTTCTTACTTGGATGAATTTCCTAACTATCATAGAAAAAAACAAGTTAAAAATTCTGAACAATATAATTTTTAACTTGTTTTTTTTGGGAAAAACAGTAATTATATGAAGGTGGAATTCTAATGTTAAATTAGAAACCATAGAAATAAGGGGGGGTATAAATGGGAGAGATCAAGGTTACTCCAGAGGAATTAAGAAATAGGGCAAAAAATTTTAAATACGCTAGTGCTGAAGCAACTGATCGTCATAATAGGATTCTTTCGGAATTGTTGAATCTTCAAATGAGATGGGTAGGAGCTTCAAGTTTAGCTTTTTATAATGATTTGCCTACTTTAACCAAAGCTTATGAATCTTTTAATAGTCATTTGAAAAATATTGAAGAAGAATTAGTGCGTATTGCCCTTAAGTTTGAAACAACGGATAATAATGGAGTTAATATGACTAGTGGTGCTACTGGATTAAGTACTGCCGGATTAAGTGCTGCTGGATTAGGTGCTGGATTAGGAATTAATAATACAGTTAATTTACAATCAATAACTGATTTGTTAAGTACTAAGTCTAAAGATGGCTATTTATATACTGAAAGAAGTGGCCCGTTATATGCTAAAGCTATAGGTGGTGAATTGAAAGCTGGAGCAATTATCGGAGGCAGTGCCGCATATAACACTGTTAAAGTAGGTATTGAAGGTTCAGTAAATATTGATGGAAGAGATTTAAAAGGAGAAGCAAGTTTAAGCATGGCAAACGCAGAACTTTCTGCTAAGATAGATAAAAATGGATTTGAAATTGGAGCAGAGGCTTCTTTAGCAAAATATGAGGGGGGTATAGATATACCTATACCATTTACAGATCATGATTTACATATTGGTGGTTCAGCCTCACTTGGACAAGCCGGTGGTTCACTAAAGGTAAGTTCAAGTGGATTTAAAGTTAATTTCCCTTGGGGACCTGGAGCTAGTCCTGTGGGTACAGGTGTTGAAGTAGAGATAAAGTAAAAAGGAGTATCTTTTATGACTTTAGAAAGTTTGAAAAAAGTTTTAACAATTCTTTTTGTTATTTGTTTTTTTGGTACTATTATCTTTACACTGTTTGATGCTACATATAATTTAAAAGAAAAAATAATCTTTTCGTTGATATATTTAATTACAGTTCCTATTAGTTTTTTAATTTTGTATAAAATAGGTAAAATTTTTATTAAATAAAGAGGTGAATTAAGATGGGGAAAGTAGAGAAAGATACATTACTTCCGATTGGTTCAGTTGTTAGATTTAAAACATGGGAACAACCATTGATGATATACGGTAGAAAACAAGAAGATTCAAAAACTAAGGAAACTTGGGATTATGTAGCTTGTTATTATCCTATCGGAAATATTTCAACTGAATATAATATGTTTTTTAATCATGAACATATATCAGAAGTGATTTTTACTGGATATGTAAATGAAGATGAAATAAAGTTGCGTGAAGATTTGAAATAGAATTATTGATTTTACAACTATAATAACTATAATATATTCACTAGGGTATGTTATAGGTATTATAGTTTTTTTGAATGTAAATTGGAGATATTTATTGTGAGGATAAGGGGGAATGATGTTGAAAACTATTAAAAACACACTATTATTTGTTCTATGTTTGGTGGTTCTTAGTGGTTGTTTTACAAGAGAGGGAACGATTGTTGGTGGTAAAGTTTATGGAGGTTCAAATAGTATAGATGGGAAGTATAAAAAATTCACTGGTTTTGCAACTCAAGATATGAATGTAAAAAAAGGTGAAAGTTGGGCATTCTCTTTTGATGATAAAACTAAGCAAGGAACCATAAAGGCTTATGTTTTAGATTCAAATGATAATACAATACTGGAAGTTACTAGTGGAAACAGTAAAAATAATATTAAAGTGTCTAAAGATGATACATATAAAGTTAAAATTATAACAGAAGAACATGGTGGAGAATTTGAAATATCATGGAAAAAAGAAAAGTAGTTAAGTTAATAAGTAGAGGACTAGTATTATGTTCTTAGGATTTGAATGGCTTCCAAAGAGATGGGGGAAAAGAAAAGTTTCAGCAAGCAAAATTTGCTGGTGAAGGAAAAGGGATTTTGATTATTAATTATGCTATAGATTTATATGTTATATCTATTCCTTTAAAAGTAAAGAAATATAATTCACTTTAATTTCTATTGAATATAGAAGTGATTATGCTATGAAAGTCATGTGTATACATGGCTTTTTCTTGGCAACAATTTCTTACCTGTCGGTGCTATCGCATCCGTTGTAGCATTATGCGGCAGGTTATTCATTATGGTTGGTAACCAGGAACTGGAATTTCCCCTTATTACATAATGGTTCAACTAATTCCGTTATTTATGCGATTATTTGTTGGGATTGCTAAAGCGATTTTGCCCTACTCGAGTAGGGCTTTTTTATTAACAGTAATTCCTCAATATGCAAGAAATATGCAAAAATGCATATTGTATTTATTTGGATATTTCGTATGTTAAAATTAAATATAGGGATTTTTATATATAAAGAACTAAAATCAGAAATATCCAATGAATTTTGAGAGGTGTTACATGTTTACAAACAAGAAATTAATTCGATTTGGTCTAACATTACTAGTATGTTTGTATGGAATTGATTTTACAATCAGTTATTTTCAAACATATCTTGAATCAGCGGCAGGTATTAAATGGGTAATATCAGAAACTTGGAAAACTATTTTGTTAGATGCCCCTGAAAGTATATTGGTTATTTTAGGCGCAATTGCTTTATATGATTTCACAAAAGAAACATCGAAAAAAGACGCATCAATTTAGATGTGTCTTTTTTCGATGCAGTAATTTTTTTAACATCATGGAATACTCTCACTATTACGGCCAAAATCGTTATTTCCTTTTGTCCCGCTATTTGCCGGGCAGTAAGACCCCCACCTCAAAATTCAGCGTAAGCACAGAAGTTAGGTGGGGGTCGGGCTGCCCGTAAAAGCCCGTTTGGTGAGGGCTGATAATCAGTGGGGGATGAACAAAACCCTCACTGATTAAAGTTTCACTTTATCTGTACACCTTTGTTATTTAAAGTTTTCCAGGTTTTGTGACTACAGGCTGGAATGGTTAAATAAACGTTTGTTTAAGATATATGTTCGGTAGGAAGAAACTGATGCAGCTCAAGGGTTAACAAAGAAAAATAGAGAATTAATCAAACGTTTGTTTAAGGTGTATGTTCGGTAGGAAGAAACCGATGCAATTCAAGGGTTAACAAAGAAAAATGGGAGCTAATCAAACGTTTGTTTAAGGTGTATGTTCGGAGGGTGGATGAGAGAAGAATCAAAAAAAATTATATATTTATTTTTTCTTAACAAATGGCGGAAAAATAAGAAAAATTTGCAGGATTATTAAAAATTATCACGAAATAAGTAAAAGTTTAGCGAATAATCGTTTGAAATAATAAAACGTTTTCTATATGATAAAGGTAAAGGTTAGTAAAAAAGTAGGTGAATTTATGACAGTAACATTTTATTCATATCCAAAGTGTGGCACATGTCAAAAAGCAAAGAAATGGTTTGAGGCAAACGATGTAGCATATGAGATGATTCATATTGTTGAAAATCCACCATCAAAAGAAGATTTACGTAATTTACATGAAAAAAGTGAATTACCATTGAAAAAATTCTTTAATACAAGTGGAATGCGTTACCGTGAACTTGGTCTGAAAGATAAGTTAAAAGATGCAAGTGAAGACGAAATGTACGAGCTTTTAGCATCTGATGGCATGTTGATTAAACGTCCAATTGTAACAGATGGAACGAATGTAACACTTGGTTTTAACGAAGAGCAGTTTGAAAGTGTGTGGAAAAAGTACCAATAAGGTATTTTTACATAATTAATACATTCACTGGAGGTACAGTCATGAGCATTCCAAATAATTTACGTTACTCTGAAGAACACGAATGGGTAAAAACTGAAGGTAATGAAGTTGTTATCGGTATTACTCACTTTGCACAAGGTGAGCTAGGCGATATCGTATTCGTTGAACTTCCTGAAGTAGGTGCAACAATTGAAGCTGACGAGCCATTCGGAAGCGTAGAATCTGTTAAAACAGTTTCTGAGTTATACGCGCCTGTAAGCGGTAAAGTTGTAGCAGTAAACGAAGAATTAAGTGACCAACCAGAACTTGTTAACGAATCTCCATACGAGGGTGCATGGATGGTTAAAGTTGAACTTTCTGATGCAAGCCAAGTTGAGAAGTTATTAACTGCTGAAAAATATGCAGAAATGACAAACCAAGACTAATTATAGTCGACTAAAGGACAGCCTTTGTGCTGTCCTTTTTTATTTTGTGTTACATAATACATTTAAAATCGAGCGAAAATGAATAAGCTATTATGGGAATGAACGTTTTTTGGTAAGGTTTCATGGGCTTGGTAATCTGAACAGTCGGTTCCACTTTTCTTTATTGTCCAGCTCTAGCGGCTAGATTGTTCGGTGGCTTCGCTCCTTCCTGCAAGGCAAAAAGCGCCTTTACGTCAGAAGCTCCATCCCCCTCACAATCTGAACGAGCCGGTTCCGCTTTTCTTTTGCAAAAATAAACAGGAAACAACATGAAAATAACGAATATACTATATACTAAGTTAAAGGTTGTATAGTATATGGTGATCGGGTGATGACATATGATTTATGTGGAAAAAGTCATTATTGTAGAAGGTAAATCAGATAGAAGAAAGATTGAATCTATTATTCGTGAACCGGTGGAAATTGTTTGTACAAATGGTACAATTGGTTTGTCGAAAATGGATGAGCTCATTGATCAGTTTTTTGATAAGGAAGTGTATGTACTTGTGGATGCTGATGATGCTGGAGAAAAGTTAAGGAAACAATTTCGAAAAGAATTTCCGCAAGCAGAGCATATTTATATTGATCGCTCGTACCGAGAAGTGGCAACTGCGCCATCTTCACACTTAGCAAATGTACTATGGGGAGCTGACATTGACGTTTATACAGAATATTTACGGTAAGGAATGATAGAAGTGATTGACTGGACAGGAGCCGAAGCAACAGCCCTAATAGAGACTGAAGAAAAAACAGTGTTATATGTATATACTCCAATGTGTGGAACATGCCAATTAGCAAAAAAAATGTTAACTGTCGTTGAGATGACAATTGAAGACTTGAAAATTGGAATGTTAGATTTAAATTATGCTCCGCATTTAGCGAAAGAGTATGGGATCGAAAGTGTGCCGTGTTTACTTGTTTTTGAAAATGGGACACTCATGAAGAAGATATATGCATTTCATTCGGTTGAATATTTATATACGGAATTAAAGTAGGCGGCAAAGTTTTTGCCGCCTCGACATATTTCTTGGGAAATATGTCGAGATGCAGGGTGGTTACAGTATTTGTCGAGCGAAAGTAACAGGATTGCTCTTTAGTAAGAGGGAATGGTATGTGTAATAGAAAGTGATATGAAGGATGTGATTTAAGGTGAAATTATATTCTTTGCTGCAATCATTTGTAAATTACGCTAATGGTCAATATCATTTAGAGCCGCTTTTAAGACAAGGAGAAAAAACTGTTAATTTCCGCTTTGGAGATGAAAGTTATTCGTTACAAATTTCAAGAGATTATATAGAACTGCTACATGAGGAAATAGGGACGGAGCAAATTGTTTGTGTAGATGAAGAAGATGTAAAACAATTGGTAAACGGCAATGTACGATTGCAAATGTTAATGAACGATGGACGTGTACAATATTCGGGAACATATCGAACGATGCTATTAGTCGAATCGATGTTTCACATATGTAAACCGATGTCAGTAGGGGCTTAAAATTCTGAAGGTTCATTTTTTACGAAAATTTCTGTTGACATGGTGTGTGGATATTGATACAATTCAATTCATAAAATATAGACAATTTCATAAATTACAAATCAGACGAAAATGTAATCTGATTTCTCTTATCAAGAGAGGTGGAGGGACTGTGCCCTGTGAAGCCCGGCAACCGTCAACTTATGTTGAAATGGTGCCAATTCCTGCAAAGCAAATGCTTTGAGAGATGAGAGAGAGGGATAATGCTGTTATATACGCACATAAACCTTTCTGCTTCTCTAAAGCAGAAAGGTTTTTTTATTGTTTGAATGTGGAGGACATTCAAATAATAAAAGTAGTGATACCGGTGGACTACACGCATTAAACATAAAAAATTGCGGAGTCGACCCAAAATCTAGCTTCAGCGGCTAGAACAGTCGGTCGTTTCATCCCTTCCTATGAGGCAAAAAGCGCCTCTACGTCAGGGATTCGGGCGTCCTCTTGTTCTAAACGAGCCGCTTACGCTTTTTATTAAAAAAAGGGGTGATACACCATGATTCTATTAGAGAATGTAAAGAAAATATATAAAGCAAAAAGCGGTGATGTCACTGCTGTAGATAACGCCAATTTAAAAATAGACAAAGGTGAAATCTTTGGTGTTATCGGATATAGTGGCGCTGGGAAAAGTTCTTTAATCAGATTGTTCAATCAGTTGGAGAAACCAACTTCTGGCCAAATTACAATTGCAAATCGTGTGATTTCAGCAATTACAGGAAGTGAACTTCGTAAGGCAAGGCAAGAAATCGGAATGATTTTTCAGCATTTCAACTTACTTTGGTCACGAACTGTACGCGAAAATATCGAGTTCCCGCTTGAAATTGCAGGTGTTGACAAGGCGAAGAGAAGAAAACGCGTGGATGAGTTAATTCATCTTGTTGGATTAGAAGGAAGAGGAGATGCGTATCCATCTCAGCTGAGCGGAGGACAAAAGCAACGTGTTGGTATTGCGAGAGCGTTAGCTAACAATCCGCAAGTACTTTTATGTGATGAAGCAACGTCAGCTCTTGATCCAGAAACGACAGATCAAATTTTAGATTTATTATTAGATATTAATAAGCGTCTCGGTTTAACAATTGTACTCATTACACATGAGATGCACGTGATTCGAAAGATTTGTAATCGAGTGGCGGTAATGGAAAAAGGAAAGATTGTAGAAACGGGTCCAGTACTTGATGTATTCCGTAATCCACAGCAAGATATTACAAAACGATTTGTAAAGCAATTAACAGATTCTGAAGATACAAATGAAACGATTGAAAGTTTAATTGAAAAATATCCAGATGGTAAAGTAGTTCGTTTGCAGTTTATCGGTGAAGCTGTAGAAAGACCAGTACTTCAAAGATTAATGCAACGCAGTGATATAGAAGTTAGCATTTTGCAAGGAAATATCGCACAAACGAATGACGGTTCTTACGGTAGTTTAGTTGTTCATTTAAATGGTGAGGAAACAGCGATTCAGCAAGCAATAGAGGGAATACATCAAGATCAAGTAGAGCTGGAGGTGATTGCACATGGATAAGTTACTCACAAATGTTGATTGGAATCAAATGTTAGAAGCAACTGGTGAAACGTTATATATGACGGCAATCGCTGCTCTTGCCACATTTGTTTTAGGACTAATTTTAGGATTGTTACTCTTTATGACAGCGAAAGATAATTTATGGGAAAACAAGACGGTTAACACAGCGATTGGAGCGTTCGTAAATATATTCCGTTCGATACCGTTTATTATTTTAATCATTTTATTAATCCCATTCACAAAGATCTTGCTTGGAACAATTCTTGGAGCAAGTGCAGCGTTGCCAGCTTTAATTATTGGAGCGGCACCATTTTACGCAAGAATGGTTGAAATTGCACTTCGTGAAATTGATAAAGGTGTAATCGAAGCTTCAAAAGCAATGGGAGCAAAAACAAGCACAATTATTTTGAAAGTGTTAATTCCAGAATCGTTACCGGCATTAGTATCTGGTATTACGGTTACGACAATTGCTTTAGTAGGCTATACAGCAATGGCGGGAGTTGTTGGTGCTGGTGGTCTTGGAACACTTGCATATTTAGAAGGATTCCAACGAGGAAATAACGATGTAACAATCGTTGCGACAATTTGTGTATTACTAGTTGTATTTTTCATTCAGTGGATTGGTGATCGTGTAACGGTTCGAATAGATAAACGATAATAAAAAACGGGAGGATGTTACAAATGAAAAAATTATTACTTACAGCACTTATTTCAACTTCAATTTTTGGGTTAGCTGCTTGTGGCGGGAAAGATAAAGATGAAAAGAAATTAGTTGTGGGGGCTTCTAACGTACCGCACGCTGAAATTTTAGAAAAGGCAAAGCCGTTACTTGAGAAAAAAGGAATTGAATTAGAAGTGAAAAAGTTCCAAGATTACGTGTTGCCAAATAAATCGTTAGCGGATAAGGATCTAGATGCAAACTACTTCCAGCATATTCCGTATTTAGAAAAAGAAATTAAAGATAAAAAATATGATTTTGAAATAGCGGGGAAAATTCATATTGAACCAATTGGTGTATACTCTCAAAAATATAAGAGCTTAAAAGAACTTCCAGACGGGGCGACAATTATTATGAGTAATTCCGTTACTGACCATGGACGTGGTTTAGCAATTTTACAAAAAGAAGGCATTTTAAAAATTAAAGACGGAGTAGATCCAGTTAGTGCAACTCCAAAAGATATTGCAGATAATCCGAAAAACTTAAAGTTCAAAACGGATATTGAGCCTGGTTTGTTACCACAGGTGTATAACAATAAAGAAGGCGACGCTGTTTTAATTAACTCAAACTATGCAATTGATGCGAAATTAAACCCAGAAAAAGATGCAATTGCAATTGAAGGTGATGATTCTCCATATGCAAACGTAGTAGTGGTTCGTAAAGGTGATAAAGATAAAAAGGCGATTAAAGAGCTAGTAGAAGTATTGCATTCAAAAGAAATTCAAGACTTTATTACTAAAGAATATAAAGGTGCTGTACTTCCGATAAGTGAATAAATAGAAGGAAAGGACTGGTAATTTTCCAGTTCTTTTTTCTTTATATAAATAAGAAGAAAGGTGTATCATAGAAAGATGTAAATGAAATACTTATATACATTTGTGAAAAAATTGTTACTTTTTTTCGTCGTTTGCGATATCATTTTATTTGATATAAAATTAGAATGAGAATAAAATGAGAATATGAACGTTTTAGGAATTTTTAAAATGTATATATAGGATTAATGGAGGTATTGAGATGGCTGGTTCTACATTAACGGTTAAAGACTTACACGTATCAATTGATGGCAAAGAAATTTTAAAAGGTGTAAACCTTGAAGTAAAAGGTGGAGAAATCCACGCAATTATGGGACCTAACGGAACAGGTAAATCAACTTTATCTTCTGCAATTATGGGTCACCCAAAGTATGAAGTAACAGAAGGTAGCATCATCATCGACGGTGAAGATGTATTAGAAATGGAAGTAGACGAGCGCGCGCAAGCAGGTCTATTCCTAGCAATGCAATATCCAAGTGAAATTAGCGGAGTAACAAACGCTGACTTCTTACGTTCTGCAATTAACGCACGTCGTGAAGAAGGCGATGAAATTTCTCTTATGAAATTTATCCGTACATTAGATAAAAACATGGAATTCCTAGAAATGGATCCAGAAATGGCACAACGTTACTTAAACGAAGGTTTCTCTGGTGGAGAGAAAAAACGTAACGAAATTCTTCAATTAATGATGATTGAGCCAAAAATCGCAATCTTAGACGAAATCGACTCAGGTCTTGATATCGATGCATTAAAAGTTGTATCTAAAGGTATTAACGAAATGCGCGGTGAAGAGTTCGGTTGCCTAATGATTACGCATTACCAACGTTTATTAAACTACATCACTCCAGACTTCGTTCACGTTATGATGAACGGTCGTATCGTTAAATCTGGTGGCCCTGAGCTTGCACAACGTCTAGAAGCTGAAGGTTACGACTGGATTAAAAAAGAATTAGGTATTGAAGACGAAACAACAGAGCAAGAAGCGTAAGAGAGGAGCATAAACATGACAATCGGTACATTACCTTTCGATCAAGAAACAATCCGTCAACGCGCAAGCGAAGTAAACGAAGCTGCTTGGTTGACTGAGTTCCGCTTACAAGCTCTTGCACAAGCAACTGAACTTCCAATGCCAACGCCTGATAAAACGAAAATTGAAAAATGGGACTTTATCGGAAAAGGCGACGCTGCTAAGCAAGAGCCTGTAAGTTCTTTAACAGAGCTTCCAGAAGCAGTGAAAAACTTAATCGATGAAAACAACAGCGTATTAGTACAACGCACTGGTACAACTGCATTCGTTTCTTTAGCAGACGAAGCAAAAGAAAAAGGTGTTATTTTTACAGACATCGTAACAGCTGCAACTGAGCACGCTGAGCTAGTACAAAAGTACTTAATGAAAGACGGCGTGAAAGTAGACGAGCATCGTCTAACTGCACTTCATGCTGCATTAATCAACGGCGGTGCATTCGTATATGTTCCGAAAAACGTTGTTCTTGAAACCCCACTTCAAGCTGTATTCTTAGTAGACGGCGAAGAAGCTAACGTATATAACCACGTATTATTCGTAGCTGATGCGAACAGTACTGCAACTTATGTGGAAAACTACGTTGCAAATGAAAATGCTAAAGGTATTGCAAATATCGTAGCAGAAGTAATCGTGGAACAAGGCGCACAAGTGAAATTCGGTGCGGTTGATCTATTAGCAAAAGACGTAACAACTTACGTTAACCGCCGCGGCACAGTAGGACGCGACGGCCGCATTGATTGGGCTCTAGGCCTTATGAATGACGGAAACACAATCTCAGAGAACGTTACAAACTTAATGGGCGACGGTTCATATGCTGATACGAAAACAGTAACAATTGGTCGTGGTAACCAAACACAAAACTTTACAACTAAAGTTGTTCACTTCGGTAAACACTCTGAAGGTTGGATTTTAAAACACGGTGTACAAAAAGATAGTGCAACATCTATCTTTAACGGAATTGGTAAGATTGAACACGGTGCATCTAAATCAAATGCACAACAATCTTCTCGCGTTCTTATGTTAGATGAAAAAGCACGCGGTGATGCAAACCCAATTCTTCTAATCGACGAAGATGATGTAATGGCAGGTCACGCAGCTTCAGTAGGTCGCGTAGATCCAGTCCAACTATACTACTTGATGAGCCGTGGTATTCCAAAACGCGAAGCAGAACGTTTAGTCATCCATGGATTCTTAGCACCTGTAGTTAATGAGCTTCCAATTGAAGGAGTAAAGGCACAGCTTGTTGAGGTAATTGAAAGGAAAGTTCGCTAATGAATATTCATGAAATACGCAAACAGTTTCCAATTCTTGATCAAAAAGTGAACGGCAAACAACTTGTTTATTTCGATAGTGCAGCAACTTCTCAAAAACCAATTCAAGTCATTGAAACGTTAGAACGTTACTATAAAGAATATAATTCTAACGTGCATCGCGGTGTTCATACGCTCGGTACGAAAGCTACCGACGCGTATGAAGGTGCACGCGAGAAAGTTCGTAAGTTTATTAACGCGAAATCAATGGAAGAGATTATTTTCACGCGCGGAACGACAACTGCATTAAATACAGTAGCGGCTAGCTATGGTCTTGAGAATGTAAAAGAAGGCGATGAAATCGTTATTTCTTACATGGAGCACCATAGTAACATCATTCCGTGGCAGCAAGTTGCGAAGAAAACTGGTGCAACTTTAAAATACCTTCCGCTTCAACCAGACGGTACAATTTCTTTAGAAGATGTTCGTCAAACAGTTACACCGAATACAAAAATCGTTTCTATTATGCAAGTTTCAAACGTGCTTGGAACGATTAACCCTGTAAAAGAAATCGGAGCAATCGCACACGAAAATGGCGCAATTATGGTCGTTGACGGTGCACAAAGTACACCTCATATGAAAGTAGATGTACAAGATTTAAACTGTGATTTCTACGCATTATCTGCTCATAAGATGTGCGGACCTACAGGTATCGGCGTATTATATGGTAAGAAAGAATTGCTAAACAATATGGAGCCAATTGAATTTGGCGGTGAAATGATTGATTTCGTAGATTTACAAGAATCTACGTGGAAAGAGCTTCCGTGGAAGTTTGAAGCAGGTACGCCGATTATCGGTAATGCAATCGGACTTGGTGCGGCAATTGATTTCCTAGAAGAAATCGGTCTTCATAATATTGAAAAGCATGAGCATGAATTAGCGCAATACGCTTTAGAAAGACTATCAGAAGTAGATGGCGTTACAATTTATGGTCCAAAGCATCGCGCTGGTCTTGTTACATTTAATATTGAAGACGTACATCCTCACGATGTAGCGACAGTATTAGATGTAGAAGGTATTGCGGTTCGCGCAGGACACCACTGTGCACAACCGCTTATGAAGTGGCTGAAAGCTTCTTCAACAGCACGTGCGAGCTTCTATTTATATAATACAAAAGAAGAAATTGATACATTTGTTGAATCGCTAATCAAGACAAAGGAGTATTTCACAAATGTCATTTAATAATTTAGATACGTTATATCGTCAAGTTATTATGGATCATTATAAAAATCCTCGTAACCATGGCGTGTTAGAAGATAGTGTTACAGTTAACTTGAACAATCCAACTTGCGGTGATCGTATTCAACTTACGATGAAAGTAGAAGAAGGTATTGTGCAAGAAGCGAAGTTTGAAGGAGAAGGATGTTCTATCTCAATGTCTTCAGCTTCAATGATGACACAAGCAGTAAAAGGTAAGAAAATTGAAGAGGCACTTCAGCTTTCTAAAATTTTCTCTGACATGATGCTAGGAAAAGAGTACGATGACAGCATCGATTTAGGAGATATTGAAGCATTACAAGGCGTATGCAAGTTCCCTGCACGTATTAAATGTGCAACATTAGCGTGGAAAGCGTTAGAAAAGGGCTTAAACGAAGATAAGTAATGTTAAAGGTTCCTAAAAACGAGGTTATCTAAGGAGGGACACACCAACATGGCGAAGCAACTGCCAGATATCGGCGATTACAAATATGGTTTCAAAGACAAAGACGTTTCGATTTTCCGTGCTGGACGCGGTTTAACAAAAGAGATCGTTGAAGAGATTTCACGTATGAAAGAAGAACCACAGTGGATGTTAGATTTCCGTTTAAAATCACTGGATAAGTTCTATGAAATGCCAATGCCACAATGGGGCGGCGACTTAAACGACTTAGATTTCGATGAAATTACGTACTACGTAAAACCATCTGAGAAATCTGAGAAGTCTTGGGATGAAGTACCTGATGAAATTAAAGCAACATTTGATAAATTAGGTATTCCAGAAGCTGAGCAAAAGTATTTAGCTGGTGTATCTGCACAGTACGAATCTGAAGTTGTATACCACAACATGAAAGAAGACCTAGAAGCTCTAGGAATCGTCTTCAAAGATACAGATAGCGCATTAAAAGAGAACGAAGATATTTTCCGTGAGCATTTCGGAAAAGTAATCCCACCAACAGACAACAAATTCTCTGCATTAAACTCTGCAGTTTGGTCTGGTGGATCATTCATCTACGTTCCAAAAGGTGTTAAAGTTGATACACCACTTCAAGCGTATTTCCGTATTAATTCTGAAAATATGGGACAATTCGAGCGTACGCTTATTATCGTAGACGAAGGCGCACATGTACACTACGTAGAAGGTTGTACAGCACCTGTTTACACTACTAACTCACTTCACAGTGCGGTAGTAGAAATCATCATTAAGAAAGATGCATATTGCCGTTATACAACAATCCAAAACTGGGCGAACAACGTATACAACCTAGTTACAAAACGTGCGGTTTGTGAAGAAAACGCAACGATGGAATGGATTGACGGTAATATCGGATCTAAATTAACGATGAAATACCCAGCAGTTATCTTAAAAGGCGAAGGCGCTCGTGGTTTAACATTATCTATCGCGATTGCTGGTAAAGGCCAACACCAAGATGCTGGTGCGAAAATGATTCACTTAGCACCAAACACGTCTTCAACAATCGTTTCTAAATCGATTGCGAAGCATGGTGGTAAAGTAACTTACCGTGGTATCGTACACTTCGGACCAAAAGCGAAAAACTCTCGCTCTAACATCGAGTGTGACACGTTAATCATGGATAACCAATCTACATCTGATACAATTCCCTACAACGAAATCAAAAACGATTACGTTTCACTTGAGCACGAAGCGAAAGTGTCGAAAGTATCAGAAGAACAATTATTCTACCTAATGAGCCGCGGTATTTCTGAGCAAGAAGCTACAGAAATGATCGTAATGGGCTTCATCGAGCCATTCACTCGCGAACTTCCAATGGAATACGCAGTTGAAATGAACCGCCTGATCAAATTTGAGATGGAAGGTTCTATTGGTTAATAGATAAAGTAGAAGCGCCCTGCTGTGCAGGGCGCTTTTTTATGTTGTGTGAGCTGGGCTTGGGGTTAGGATTAGCTGAGATACCCAGGTAGGTTTTCAGCTAAATATATCGGCGATTTTTCAAATATATCGACCATAACTCGGAATATATCGGCGATTATTTCAATATATCGACGATTCGACAAGGGATATCGACTTATCAACAAATTACGACATAGCAGAACTGGGCATATACCCCTCAATATTTAGAGGAAAGAGGGGCACCTATTCATAAAGCGCCGAATTGAAGTAGTTGATGCTAAGATACTGACAAACCCATGGGGGGAATCCACCAAAATACTCGTAAAACCACTCAACAAACTTTCTGATAAATCCCCGCGTTACCAACTAATCCACAAACTAGAAAAATAAAGTTTTCATATCAAAAAGGGCAATCTTTTGCTTTTTCCCATAATGCGAGTACAATGTAAAATAGCAAGAAAAGACGAAAAGTATTTACAGGATTATTGCGTGCGCATAGCGTAAATGGCAGTAAGGAACTGAGAGGAGGTTTTTTCTCTGAATATAAATAAAGAAACAATCATCCACCTTTATCATACAAACGATATACATAGTCATTTTGAAAATTGGCCGCAAATTTCTCGGTTTGTACAAGGAGAGAAAAAGCGAAGACAGGAAGCGGGAGAGACCGTTTTGACGGTTGATATCGGTGATCATGTGGATCGTTTTCATAGTATTTCGGAAGCGACGAATGGACTGGGCAATACGAAGCTTTTGAATGAGGCATTATATGATTATGTAACGATTGGAAATAATGAAGGAATTACGTTAGCGAAGGAGCATTTGAATCGTCTATATGATGATGCTGGATTTGAGGTGCTCGTCGCGAATTTATTTGAAAAAGAAGGTGTACGTCCGGAGTGGGCAAAGCCTTATAAATTACATACAACGACAGATGGGATTACGATTGCTTTTATCGGATTAACGGTTGCTTATCCAGAGTTTTACCATATGCTCGATTGGCATATTGAAGATCCGCTTATCCATTTAGAGTCTATTTTAGAAGAAGTGCGAGATGAGGCTCATATTACAGTTGTCCTTTCTCATCTTGGAAAAAGCATGGATGAGTATATGGCGGAGCATTATGATGTAGATGTTATTTTAGGGGCACATACGCATCATTTATTTGAGCGAGGCGTTCTTATGAATAATACATTACTTTGTTGTTGTGAAAAGTGGGGACGTTACGTTGGGCACGTTCAGCTTACTGTGGATAAAGAGACGAAGAAGCTGTTGAAAAAGGACGGTAGGGCGATTAAGACAGAACGTTTAGGTGCTTATAGCAAACCGTTATCCACAATTGAATTGCTGCAGGAAGAAAGTAAACAAATTATGGCAGAGCCTGTCGTTCATTTAAAGGAATCATTACCAGTCGATTGGTTTCAGGAGACAGCATTTTCTCACATGTTAGCAAATGCGCTGAGAACGTGGTGCGGTGCAGAGATTGGCATGGTGAACGTTGGTGTACTTCTTGAAGGATTAGAAGAAGGTGTTGTGACGCGCGGAGATATTCACAGAATTTGTCCACATCCCATTAATCCATGTTTATTAAAAGTGCCGGGGAAAACGTTACGAGAAGTTATTTTGAAAGCTCGCCGTCCGAATATGGAGAACCTTGAGGTAAAAGGATTCGGATTTCGCGGGAAAGTGATGGGGAAAATGATTTACGCTGGTGTAGAAGTCATTCCAGATACGATTCCTGGAAATAAAATTTTACTCGAAGATGTATTGATTAACGGGGAATCGCTAGAATTAGATCGCATATATACAGTAGGAACGATTGATATGTTTACATTCGGCTACTTATACCCAGAGCTATCCACACTTTCTGACAAACAATATTATATGCCAGAACTACTTAGAGATGTGTTAACAGACATGTTAATAACTTATACATCTTCCGTCAAACTATAGGCTAGTTAACTTGTAACACTCATTTTTCTCTTGTCATACAGATAAGAAAGAGAGGAGTGTGAACTATGGTTAATGTGGAGCCAATTATAATCGATAATTATACGTTTATTGCGGTTAGCGTCAAACTACCAAAGACAAATTTGCTAGCTGTAATGAGCGATAAAGGATATATTATGTGCGGTGCATTAGATGTAGGTCTTTTAAATGAGAAGTTAGGGGATCGAGGAATTATTGCTGGTCGCGCGGTTGGTGTAAGAACGATTGAACAACTTCTTGAAGCACCGCTAGAATCAGTAACGATTGAAGCCGAAGCTTTAGGTATTACGGCTGGCACAATCGGAAAAGAAGCATTATTAAAAATGAGATAAGCATATATCGTCCCTCCTTCTTGCATAGAAATGATATAAGAAGGAGGGTTTTTTATGAGTATATTTCGTTCGAAAAATTCGCGGTTTCGAAGGGGACCTATTTCCTTTCGGCACATACTGCTTATGTCGTTTATTCTTTTTATCATATTACTCGTGCAAGGATTATGGATTGTGAATAGTAGTATTCAGCCGACATTAATTAAATATGGAGAAGTAGAGACGCATAAGATGGCGACAGCGGTTATGACGAAGGCGGTAAAGGACAGAATTAATGAAGGGTTCGATGTCGATTCATTAATGAAAGTACAAAATGATAAAAACGGGAAAGTATCCACAATTAATTTAAATACGAAGCAAGTAAATGAAATCGTAACGTCAACGACCACATACATAGAAAAATATTTACAGCAAGTAGAGCAAGGTGATTTGAAGGGGCTAGGTATTTCTGAAAAAAATGGGGCGACAATGGCAGTTCCTTTTGGTCGCATAACGGATAATGCGCTTCTTGGAAATATAGGACCCGATATTCCAATTGATTTCACGACGATTGGTCATGTGAATACGGATATTAAACAAAAAATTGAGCCGCACGGAATCAATACGACAGCGATTCAAATTATTATGGAGATGGAAGTAACGTTGCAAGTCATTATTCCATTTCATACGAAAGAAATAAAGGTAAAACAAGATGTTCCAATTGCAACGCGTATCGTTCAAGGGGAAGTGCCTACTTATTATGGAAGTGGGAGTGTTGTTGTACCTGATAAAAAGAAAACGGATAGTTAGCTATAAATAAAAAATAACCGTAGCAATGTGCTACGGTTATCGTTTTGTATTTGCGCGTTCTTTTCGCTCCCAAAGACTTAAATGCATATATGGATCGAAAGCCCATTCTGTATAGCCATTGTCTTTATACATGCCGAAATGTAGGTGGGGAGGGAATTTTCCAGCTGTGCCGGGAGGGCCGTAACCAGTGCTACCAACAAATCCGATTACTTTTCCAGGCTCGACAATTTGTCCGAGCTGTATTTCTTTTGAGAATCCGCCTAAATGAGCGTAATAATGATAATTATTATGAAGGTCGCGAATACCGATACGCCATCCGCCAAGGCGATTCCAGCCTTTTGTTTCAATGATGCCATAGCAAGTAGACCTTACTGGTACGCCATAGCCTGCAAAAATATCAGTTCCTTCATGAACTCTTCTTCCCCCAAAACTTCTTCCAGCGCCGAAAGTACTGCGGTAGCTATGATCACTACGAATCGGAAGAGGGAAAGCATTTCCTTCTAAATTAATACGTCCGTAATGTTTATAAATTTGGGCGTATTCGGTAATTAATTCAACTGTTTTCGCACGTCTATAATATTCCCAAAGCATAATGTGAATACGGTCTTCGGACGTTCCTTGTTTCTTTAAAATTGTTGCTGCTGTATGCAAAAGATCACGGTCGTTATTTGCATTTGCAAATCCATCTTTGTCACCATCTAAACCTAACCCGCCAAATAGAGCAATTGTATGGGGAAGAGTGTCGTTACCATTAACAGATCCAGCCCATATTTCTGGTTTGAAATAGAGGGAGATGATGGCATCTGGTTTTTTCGGAATATCTTTTCTTACGCTCCGTATATTTCTTTCATATTGATCCATTGCAGCTAAGTAATACCACGGAATGCCTGAAGATTGCTCGGTTTCTTTATATAGTGCCATGCGCTTTTCGTATATGCTTTGCTGATTATCTTCACCGTAAGCGATGTTTTGGTGGAGAAGAAAGCAAATCGAAAGCAAAAGAGAAATTTTTCGAAGCATGAAATAGACTCCTTTCACATCATCACTCTTTTTAGTGTGGGATATACGGAGTATTTCATTATAGGGAACGATTGGAAAAAATCTTAGAATCTTCATTTGAGCAAATCGCTTTCATACGTTAGAATAGATATGTTACATTGAAAGAAGCGAACACGGTAAACTATTTCATATTGTGCGGAGTTGATAACCATGACAAAACAAACAGAATATAAGCGCAAGCCCGAATGGTTGAAAATTAAGTTAAACACGAATGAAAACTATACAGGCTTAAAGAAAATGATGCGTTCTAAAAATCTTCATACAGTTTGTGAAGAAGCGAAATGTCCGAATATTCATGAATGCTGGGCTGTAAGAAAAACAGCAACATTTATGATTTTAGGTGCGGTTTGTACACGTGCTTGTCGTTTTTGTGCGGTTAAAACAGGCTTACCAACTGAGCTTGATTTACAAGAACCAGAACGCGTAGCAGATTCTGTAGTACAAATGGGCTTAAAGCACGTTGTTATAACAGCGGTTGCACGTGATGATTTAAAAGATGGTGGAGCAGCTGTTTTTGCTGAAACAGTACGCGCTGTACGCCGTAAAAATCCATTTACGTCAATCGAAGTATTACCATCTGATATGGGTGGAGTAGAAGAAAACTTAAAAATGTTAATGGATGCAAAACCAGATATTTTAAACCATAACATTGAAACAGTACGTCGATTATCTAACCGAGTTCGCGCTAGAGCAAAATATGACCGTTCATTAGAGTTTTTACGTCGAGCGAAAGAAATGCAGCCTGATATTCCAACTAAATCGAGCATTATGGTGGGGTTAGGTGAAACGAGAGAAGATTTAATTGAAGCAATGGATGACTTACGTGCAAACAATGTGGATATTTTAACTCTTGGACAATACCTACAACCATCTAAGAAGCATTTACCAGTTCTTAAATATTACCCACCAGCAGAATTTGCAGAGCTTAAAGAAATTGCACTTAGCAAAGGCTTTAGCCACTGTGAAGCTGGTCCACTTGTACGTTCTTCTTACCATGCGGACGAGCAAGTTCGTTCTGCAAAAGAAAAAACAGCAGAAGCAAAATAATGAAAAAAAGAGAGCTATTATAAGCTCTCTTTTTGTTTATATTCTAAAACAGTATTTGAGCATGTTAATAAGATTTTCTTTAATTCCTCTGTGGATAATTCAATTGTAAATTCAGGTACACCAGGTGTAATTAAAATTTTGTCGTACGTATAAATAGCACAATCCACAATAATTGTTACATGTTGTGAATAACCGAAAGGAGCGACACATCCTGGCGTACAGCCAGTTTTGTCTCGCATTTCATCAGGAGAACAGAGAGATAAGCGTTCCCCCGTTATTTCTTTCATCTCTCCCCGGTTGAGTCTTGTACCCTCTAACGTGAAAAATACGTAATAATCTCCAGACCTTGATTTTAAAAATAAGCTTTTACTTGGAGTACCTTGTAAGCCAAGCCTTTCACGTACGATACGATCTGTTTCATAATCGAGTACCGGTTCGTGCTCAAACTTTTCGTAAGAAGCATTTGTTTTATGTAGTAAAGCAAGTACATCTTCGTACATATGGAGTGATACCCCTTTCTATTGTTCGTACAGTTTCTTCTCGTGGCGTCAACTGAATGTGTTGGAAAGAGATATTACTTGGATGGTGCTTCCCATAATCGTTTTATAGTACATTGTTCATCGATTATAATTTCATAAACATCAGGATTCGTTAAAGCTCTCCATTCATTAAAGCCGATCGTATGATCAAAGTGCTTTAAAATGAGCGTAAGTAAGTTTCCATGTGTAACGAGTAGTGTTGTAGTATGGTTTAATTTTAAAACGTCTTGGATAAGCGATATAGCACGGTTCATTGCTTGTTTTGTCGACTCTCCGCCTGAAAAGGCAATATCTATATTTGTAAAAGTAGATTCTAGTTTTTGCATCCAATCGTCCATTGGAACGTCGCTTAATATGCGTTCAGCTAATCGTTCATCTTCTTCGATAGACAAGTTAGCTTGGAGCGCATAGGGCCGAATAGAATCGATAGCTCGCACAAATGGGCTTGAAATAATATGATCTATTTGTGGTTGGTTTTCTAAGAGGAATGTAGCAAGAATGTTTGCTTGATTTTTTCCTGCAATCGTTAATTCGGCACCACGTTCTTGGCCAGTTGCTGAACAATGTCGTATTACAATCAATTTCTTCATAATTTATCCCCATCTTTCAAGTTGACGCTATATACTTCGACAAATGTGGAAATAATTCCTTTTTATTGGAAACGGCATATTGATTTTAATATGTGGAAAAGTAATGTGGACAACGAACATTTGAGGTACACTTATGAAAAAAATGATATGTATTATATTCAGTCTTTATTTCTTTCTGCACTTGTCCACAACATATGCGGAATCGAAGGCAAAATTAAATTATCCAAGCAATCGAAATAAATCGTTTGAGAGTGAGGATATGTTTTACGAACAGTTAGATAAAAAGATGTATAAAGAATATAAAAATGCAGCATATAGCGTTCGAAAGAAAATCTTATTTAAAGAAGTACCCGATGAAAAATTTTCTTTTAGGCAAAAAACAGCCGTGGGTTGTAGGAGTAGAGTGGTGCTTCAAGATTCTTTTATTCATCCTGATCGCCAAGTTTATTTTTTTGCTTCCTTTTCTCAAACTGAAGTAGAAGAGCTTCAGAAGTACATCGTTATAGATGCAGAAACGAAGAGGGAGCTGCAAGAAGGAAAAAGCTATCATCATTGCGATAATCTATATAAAAAATAACCCACCAACAGGCGGGTTATTTTTATTCCGGCACACTCATTAATTTTTCTTTCATTTTACGAATAAGAATGACAGCACCAATTGTGAAGAGAAGGGTAATTCCTTCTGCAACAAAGATGTTGATTGTTTTTGTTTGGTAAAGTGCTGCGAAAAAGTCTACAAATGCGTGGAATAATATAGCGTAAACAAGGAAGATATATTTCTTCTGTTTTACTGCGTATAAGACAAGCATCGTAAAGGCAATTTGCAACACAAGAGCCATAATTCTTTCCAAGCTGCCAAGGAAGTATAAATAAGCAGGTTGTTCTATTAACATATCCTTTACAACATTTAATTGTGGTAGTTTTTCTGCCATTTGAGCGAAGCTACCGTTGTTAATAGCATTTGCGAATATAAGTGTCTGTAATGCCGAGAATCCGCCGACTAAAATAGATTCAATCCCGCCGTGACCTATTCCGTAAGCAAAACCATCTTTATATTCTTGATATTTTTTTAATAGGAAGAAGAAGGCAACGAAACGTCCTAATTCTTCAAAAATACCAGCGGTTAGACCGCCATAAAGTGCGAAGACAAATGAATTTTCTAAAATTGGAGCGATTGATGGATTACCGCGCATAAATAGGTGGAATGGTGTTTCGAGAATTTGAGTAAACCCAATAAAAATAAGAACACCGACGCCGACTACTTTCCAATTAATATGATATTTTTTACGAAAATAAACAAACGCAATAATAGGTACCAGAATCGAAAGCACAAGTTGAATTGTGATACTGGCAATTACTGTACTTGAAACCATACTTTCACCGCTTTCTAATATATGTACATATCTATTATGCATGAAATATAGTGGAGATGAAACTTTTAACAAAAAAATGAATTTACTTATTGACTCTAACGTTGCGTCATACTTTATCGTATGTGTTAAGGGGGAGATACACATGACAATGAAGGTAAAAGAAGTAGCTAATTTAGTTGGAATTAGTGTGCGCACACTGCATCATTACGATGAAATTGGGTTGTTAACCCCAGACGAGACGACAGAGTCTGGATATCGTCTGTATTCCAATGAAAATTTAGAGACATTGCAGCAAATTTTATTTTTTAAAGAACTAGGCTTCCCTTTGAAGAAAATTAAAGAAATTATCATGAGTCCATCATTTGACCGAGAAGAAGCGCTACAGCTTCATAAGAAAATGCTTATTGAAAAGCGTGCTCGGTTAGATAAAGTGATTGCGACGATTGATAAGACAATTCAGCATACAAAAGGAGAGATTGAAATGACGAATAAAGAGAAATTTGAAGGCTTCGATTTCAGCCATAATCCGTACGAAGAAGAAGCGCGTGAAAGATGGGGAGACGCAGCTGTAGATAAAGCGAATGAATATGCGAAAGGTATGTCAAAAGACAATCAAGAAGAGTTCAATGCGATTTACAGAAACTTAGCGGCGCTTAGACATGGCGCACCAGATTCTAAAGAGGCACAGGAAGCAATCGGAGTATGGTACGATTACTTGCAAAACTTCGGTGAATATTCATTAGATGCTTTTAAAGGACTCGGTCAAATGTACGTTGCTGATGGGCGCTTCACGAAAAATATCGATAAGTTTGGCGAAGGATTAGCGCAGTTTATGTGTGATGCGATGGCGGTTTATGCGGATCGAAAGAAATAGTCAAAAATAAAGAAGGCGGAGATTTTCTCCACCTTCTTTATTTTTTTATCATATTATTTAAAGTTTGATTCTCTGTATTGTTCAAATGAGGATTTTTACTCATTTCACGCTTTAACATATCAATGCTCTGTGTATATTCTGTATCATTTAAGGCGCCAGATTGCAGGCCTTGAATTTGAGAAATCAACTTTTGGTCTGTTGAGACATATGCTTTATAATAGCGAGGGACGATGGACAAAGCAGCTCTATATACTTGATCTGCTACGAGTTTTGGATCCGTTGTGTTTGCACGGTATACAACAAATACTTCATCATCGGTAACGAGCGTAGCAGCGTTTGTAACGTCAGGAAGTTTGACTGTCATGCTTGTGATCATTTCAGCGACTTTCTCACGGTTAATGGCCCCTACTTGTTTGTTAGACACTTCATGCTTTTGTTTAGATGAATAACCGACTCTCGTTAATCGTGTATTTGTATTTTCCGTATGATACATGTCGTTTTTGTTGGAAACAAGAACACGGCTTCCTTCTTCACGTTCCATTTCGGCTTTATTAGCTGGCTGGCAGCCTGCTAATAAGGAAAGAGTGAGGAGAGAGAGTATAATTTGTTTTTTCACGATGTATCACCTCCTTCTCCATAGCATGCACTAATTTTCAATTTTTTGTATTTGAAATTGTTGGTTGGTATGCTTTGTGATACGATAAAAAGAAGAATGCTTAGAGAGGAAGTTAATGATGGAGCAAAAGCAAGAGATTCATGCTACGGTGAGCATTAATAATGTGCAGTACGAAGTAATTAAAAACTTTCGTGACGGTTTTAGTGAAGAAGCATTTAAAGAGCGCTATGCAGAAATTTTAAATAAATATGATTACATCGTTGGAGACTGGGGTTATGAGCAACTTAGATTGCGTGGATTCTTTGATGATAGTAACCAGCGTGCGACATATGATACGAAAATTAGTACGTTAACGGAGTATTTATACGAGTACTGTAACTTCGGTTGTGCACACTTCGTATTACGAAAAGTGAAGAAATAAAAAAATCCTCTTACGATTGTAAGAGGATTTTTTGCATTATAAACAAATCGAGATATGATCGCCTTCAGAAAGTATTGTATTTGGCTTCATTTGTTGTCCGTTCAATTGAATATCACCATTTTTAATTTTATCCACAATGCGTGTACGGCTCCAGTCAGAAATATATGTGGATAAAGCTTTATCGATTCGGTGGGAACCGAAAACGATATCTAATACAATTGTAATTTCAGCTACGCCGCTTTCCTTATGTTGTGTAATGGAAATGGTAGTAGTTGTTTCTGTTTGATCGTGTTGCGTCATATCGACTGTTTCCACATGATCAGTAAATGATTTATAAATACGAAGCTTTTGGTTCCACGTATGATCTTTCGGACATTTATAAATGGCAAAACGATATATATTTTTTCCGTTGGCGTTATGCCTACGAATATTCGTGTCAGTAAATAAGGTAGTGCGTCTGCAATTTTTACAATACTTTTCGATTGTGTTTTGTTCATTTTCATATAAACTCCAAGAAAGTTGTACTTTCTGCATTTTTCTTCACCTCTTATAGTAGTGGCAAAGAAACGTAATACAGCTATTTGGATGTCTTGTAGTATGAAGACATGAGAAATAGACAAAAATAAAAGGAGGTTCCCTTAGGAACCTCCGTAAACATCATACTACAGATGCAATACGTTCCTTTGTAATGGGAATGGGCAGACTACTCCCTTGAAAAAGCACAGAGCTTTTTTGAGAGTAATGCTATCCAATTGCTGGTCCATTACAAAGTAGTTGTTGGCATACGTAGATAACGTCCTTTCTATCCAAATAGATTTATTCTTAATTATAACATAGTAGTTTGAAAATTAAAAATATCTAAAACGAAAAAACACCAGCTAAAATAGCTGGTGCCCAAGATAAATTATATAAGTTCAAATAAAAATGAGCGTAGTTCTTCTGCAATTTCTTCAGTCATAGAAAATGCGTGCTCTAAGTAGCCTGGTTCGTTTAAATCGTCAGTGCCGATGATTGCAAATTTATTGCGCTGCATATCAAGGACAATTGTTTTACCGTAATGACGATCAGAGTATAAAAGCGCTAAATCATGACGCTCATTTTCTCCCATAAAGCTAACGAAACGCGTTTTTGTAGCGACAGTATCGTCGTACAGAAAGAAACGTTCTTCCATACACATGGCTCCTTTATTAAATATCTAAGTTTAAGTGTGGCTTATGATCTAAATGGTGATGCGTTTTAATGAATCGTACTGTTCTTGTTTTGTAACGCATTACGATAGAATATGTTTCAGCTAAATCTCCGCCAAGGAATTTCACGCCGTCTAATAATTCACCAGCAGATACACCAGTTGCTGAGAAGATTGCATCATCACCAGATACTAAATCATCTAACATAAGAAGTTGACGAGGATCTTCTAATCCCATTTCACGACAACGAGCTTCTTCTTCTTCGTTAATTGGAACTAAGCGAGCTTGCATTTCACCTTCAAGGCATTTTAATGCTGCTGCAGAAATAACACCTTCTGGAGCTCCGCCAATACCTACGAATAAGTCGATACCTGTCCCAGGTAGTGCTGTTGCGATTGACGCACCAACATCACCATCACCAAATAATTTTACGCGTGCACCTTTTGCACGAACACGATCAATAATATCTTGATGACGTTCACGTTCTTGAACGATAACCGTTAGATCGCGAATCTTTTTATTGTTAGCTTCTGCTACAATTTCAATTGTTTTTTCAATTGGATCATCTAAGCTAATTTTACCAGCTGCTTTTGGACCAACCGCGATTTTTTCCATGTACATATCAGGAGCATGAAGAAGGTTTCCTTTATCTGCGATTGCGATAACTGCCATTGCATTTGCAAGACCTTTTGCAACGATGTTCGTACCTTCTAATGGGTCAACGGCGATGTCTACTTCTGGACCGTTACCTGTTCCTAGTTCTTCACCAATATACAGCATCGGTGCTTCATCAAGTTCTCCTTCACCAATTACAACTGTACCTGCCATGTTTACTGAATCAAACATATCACGCATTGCTGTAGTTGCTGCATCATCTGCTTCGTTCTTCTTTCCGCGGCCCATCCACTGTGCGGATGCTAATGCTGCTGCTTCTGTTACACGGACAATTTCTAGTGCGAGTTCACGTTCCAAGATTTCATTCCTCCAATTTCAAAAATCATACAAATATAACTATAACAAATAACGGAGAAAAGGTGAATTCGAAAAATTGTCGATTTTTTCAGAAGAAAGCGTTACAATTAAAATGTAAATGCTTTAATTTCCAGGTAGGTGACATTCATGTATTTTGTAGACAGAAAGAAAATAGAACAAATGCTAGTATGTTTAGAACGAGCAACAAATACATTTCAAGAGAAAAAGATATATGAAACCGAGTTTGAATTTTATGCATTAGAACGCATAGCTCATCTAATGATTGATTGTGTATTAGATGTAGGGAATGCAATGATTGATGGATTTATTATGCGCGATCCAGGAAGCTATGAAGATATTATCGATATTTTGATGGACGAGCGAGTAATAAGTACAGAAGAAGGACAAAGCATGAAAGAAGTAATTCTTCTTCGAAAAATGCTTACGCAAGATTATATTCAAATGAATCATGATGAATTATATAAGACGATTCAAAAACATATTGCAGTGGTAGAGAAATACCCAGCAAATATTCGCAGTTATTTAGAGAAGGAATTAGGACCTGTATCTGCATTTGTACCAGAATAATTATGCTTATAAGATCCCCAAGGTACCTTTTTGGGGATCTTATATTGTATGTGAGAAAGAAAAGGGAGAAGGTTGAAACATGGGGGAAGCACGTACGACGAAAGATGAAATTGTACAATTGTTGAAAGTAAAGGGAGAGCACACAGTAGCGGAACTAGCAGACGTTTTAGAGATTACAGAAATGGCAATCCGAAGACATTTAAGTAATCTTGAGAAAGATGGTTTCATCTATTCCAAGATGGTAAGGCAACATGTCGGAAGACCAACTTATTTGTATGGATTAAGTGAAAAGGGAGAAGATACATTCCCGAAAGAGTATAAGCAATTTGCGATTGATATGCTAGAAGATTTAGCTCGAATGGGTGATGAAAAAATACTTCGCTACGTTTTAAAAGAGAGAACGAAGCGAATGGAAGAACAGTTGCAAAAACGAGTGAGTAATCAAAAGAATTTAGCATTTAAAGTGCAAGAGATAGCGGCTATGCAAGAGAAAAATGGTTATATGGTCCAAATAAAGAGAGATGGAGAGAACTCTTTCGTAATTGAAAAACAAAACTGTCCGTTAAAAGAAATTGCAGAGAGATTCCCGCAAGTATGCGAAGATGAAAAAGAGATGTATAAGCGTTTATTTGCAGGAGCAGATGTAAAGACGTTAGCAAACATGTGTGAGGGCGATTGTAGTTGTTCTTACCAAGTAAAAGAGAAAAAATGAACGTTATGGGGCGCTTTTAGGTAAAGCGTTTTTTTCTTTGGAAAAAGCGGGTAATATAAGAGTGGTATGATAAGGTAAGAACGTTAGCATAGAAGGAGAGACATAATCGATGTATAAAGGTTACTTAATTGACTTAGACGGTACGATGTATCGCGGAGAAGAACAAATTGAAGAAGCGAGCGACTTTGTAAAAGCATTAGGAGAGCTCGGCATTCCTTATTTATTCGTTACGAATAACTCAACGCGTAAACCAGAACAAGTGGCAGAAAAACTTGTTCGTTTCGATATTCCAGCCGAAGCAGATCAAGTATTCACAACGAGTATGGCGACAGCGAACTTTATTTATGAACGTAAACAAGACGCAACTGTATATATGATTGGTGAAGAAGGCTTGCATGATGCACTTGTGGAAAAAGGATTTGAACTTGTGGATGAAAATCCTGATTTCGTTGTTGTTGGTTTAGATCGTGACATCACATATGAAAAATTAGCAAAAGCTTGTCTTGCTGTGCGTAACGGCGCAACGTTTATTTCTACAAATGGTGACATTGCTATTCCGACTGAGCGCGGTTTATTACCAGGTAACGGTTCATTAACATCAGTTGTAGCAGTATCAACAGGTGTGGATCCAATCTTTATCGGAAAACCAGAATCAATCATTATGGAACAAGCTTTAAAAGTGCTTGGCATAGAAAAAAATAAAGCATTAATGGTTGGGGATAACTACGATACAGACATTTTAGCAGGAATAAATGCTGGTATGCATACCCTTCTTGTCCACACAGGAGTCACAACTGTGGAGAAGTTAACAGAATATGAAGTACAACCAACGCAAGTTGTGCATAACTTGACGGAGTGGATTGAGAAGATGTAATGAAATGCAGGTAACCGGAATAGGTTACCTGTTTTTTTATGCATAATTGCATATTCGCTGTTGTTATATAAAATGTAAAATTTATATGTAATGATAAAAGGGGGAATCAGCGTGTACTGGATGTCATGTATTATGTTTGTTTTTACATTATGTGTTTTGTTTTTTGTTCTATGGAAGATATATAAAATAAATGAAATGAAAAAAGGCGCAGGAAAACTCATTGCAATGTATCCTCGGGTGAAAAGACGTTGGATTGCATTACTTGGACCAGCATATTTCATTGGACAATGTATGTATATATATGCTCAGTACGTAAGTGGCGATATTGATACAGTTGAACAGTTTCTCATTCAGCTAGGTATTCATGCTGTAGCAAGTTGTTTTATGACTTTAATAGCTATCCATCTTATTAAAAGTGTACAAATATATGAAAAAGGCGTAGTAGACGGATTAAACTTTTATTCATACGAAGAATTAAAAGGCTATAAAACATCAACATGGGAAAATCCAAAAGAAAATATATTTTTATATCGCGGGCGAGAAAAAATGAATGACAATGTAAATTTACTTATTAGACAGGAAGATATGAATGAATTAGAAAGCATTCTTCAAAGATATATTCCGAAATTAATGATGAAATAAAAAACTCCGGTTTTAACAACCGGAGTTTTTTATTAGAATGCACGATTCACAACATCTTTTACTTCTTCAAGATATTGCTTACGCACACTATTATCCACAGAAGGAACACTCGTATAGAATGTATGCTCAATTGTTTCAATGCCTGTAAATTCAAAGATACCAACATCTGCTGTTTTCTTCATTGCTTCAAACATACCGCCTGCTGTGTATGCTTCTTTCGTATTTCCCATTGTAGATAATAATAAGCCTTTTTTACCACTTAATAACTTCTCAATCCCATTTTCACCGTAAGCATAAGCGAAGCCGTGGCTAAATACACGGTCAACGTATCCTTTTAAAATAGCAGGAAGTCCCGCCCACCAAACTGGATAAATGAATGTAATGCTATCAGCCCAAGAGATATGCTCTTGCTCTTCTTTAATATCTTCTGGTGTGTTTCCTTGAGAAAATGAGATGAAATCGGAAGCACCTAATACTGGATTGAAGTTTAACTCGTATAGATCACGAACGCGTACTTCATGACCTTTTTCTTCTAATTCACTTTTTACCGTTTCTAAAATCGCATGGTTGAAGCTTTCTGTATTTGGGTGTGCATAAACGATTACATGTTTCATGGTTCTTCCTCCTATTTGTGGATAGTTTTTTATTTATGTAACTATTATGGTTACTTCTGTTGTGAGAGTCAACTTTTTTGACGTGAGAAATAAAGCGGAAATGTAATTAGATAATATGGGATACATGTTAGTATGTGACAGAAAAATACAAAAAAGTAGGGATTTTGCATTCTGAATAGAATATATAGATTGGTAAATAGAGAGAGAAGGGGATATGGGGATGAATATTATTGAAATTGAAAGGTTAGAAAAATCGTTTGATATTGGGGATAGTAAAGTGAAAATATTAAAAGGCATTAATCTTCAAATTCAAAAAGGAGATTTCGTCTGTATTATGGGGGCTAGTGGATCGGGTAAAACGACCTTACTTCAGTTGTTAGGTGGATTAGATATTCCATCAGTAGGTAGTGTTCGAGTTGACGGTACAGAGATATCAACATTAAAAGAAAAAGAGCTAGCTTTATTTAGAAGGCATAAAATCGGTTTTATTTTTCAGCAGTTTAATTTGATTCCAGTGTTTAGTGCAGAAGAGAATGTAGGGTTACCGTTACTGTTAGATAATGTCTCGCAAAAGAAGGCAACGGTGACAGCAACTCGTTTATTAGAACTTGTTGGATTGAAGGGAAAAGAAAAGCATTTACCAGCACAGTTATCAGGCGGGCAACAGCAAAGGGTTGCGATCGCAAGAGCTTTTGCAAATGAGCCGGCTATTATATTAGCTGATGAACCAACAGGGGCATTAGATTCGGAAAATAGCAAAAACATAATTGCGGCACTTCGCAATGCGTGTGATGAGTTAGGGCAAACAGCTGTCATTGTAACGCACGACCCGTTCGTAGCCGCTCATGCGGATAAAGTTGTTTTCTTATTAGATGGTGAAGTGATTTATGAACATGCTGAAAGTAAAGGGTGGAAGTTTCGAAATATCCCGCAACAAGTTACTCACATTCAAGAGATTATGAATCGCCACTTTAAAGTAGGGGGTAAAGGTGATGCGATGGGTAATTAAGTATGCAGTAAAATCGATGAAACAAAATTGGCTGCGAAATATGTTGATTGCTCTCGGTGCAGCTTTAGGTGTTATGTTAGCGACGATGTTATTGCTAGGCAATCAATCAGTAGAGAAAAGCGTAAAGGAACAAGTAGTAAGTCGGTATGGAGATTATAATTTACAATTTGGCTATATAAAAAACGATATGTATTTAAATAATGAAAGTTTAAAAGGAATAGATAGCTTAGAAAATGCTGAAAAAATTTCAAAAGTACTTATACCATATCCTTTTCCAAATTATAAAGAGTTATCGGGAAAACCGTCCTATTGGGGTGTTGAGCAAGATTCTCCAGAAATGAATTCTTATAAAATAGTAGAAGGTCGATATCCGAAAGAAGGGGCGGAAGTAGCACTGACAAAAGGGTATACAGATCGTGAAAATATAAGAGTAGGAGATACGATTAAGTTGCCATTCCCGCAGCATGGAGAAAAGAATGTGAAAGTCGTCGGCATTTTAAATCCGCCGTTAATGGCAGCAATGGGGCACAGTGCTTATTTTCCAATCTATTGGCTTCAAAAAGAATTAAATCTATCAAATCAATTCAATCTTGTTCAAGTGAAAACAGCCGATGTAAATGTGAAAAGAGCAATTGCTCTTGATGTAAATAAGAAGATAGAAAATATAAAGGTAGATCAACGTACTTATGTTGATAAGACATTTGAAAGACTAAATGTAATGAAACCGTTAATTTTTAGTTTAGGTGGTATTGCCTTATTTGTTGTAGCTCTTTTAATAATGGGAAGTTTCTTCTTATCTGTTAGAAGTCGATTTAAGCAGTGGGCATTATTACGTGCGCTCGGTAGTAACCCAAATCAAATTATATTAGTCGTTTTATTAGAGGCTTTATGCATCGGAGCAATTGGATCGCTAGCAGGAGTTATTCTTGGGGCAGGTACGCAAACAATCGCCGCATCTTTTATTAACAAATGGGTGAATATTGAGGGGGCAGGGAAAGCATCATTCTCGATTTCAAGTGAGGTTCTACTCATTACGTTTTTACTAGGGATTGTTATGTCTGTCATAGGAGCTATTATACCGGCTTTCATGGTTAGAAAGATTCCACCAGTTCAAGCACTTCGGCCAGGTCTTCCTAGTAATGAGAAAAAAGAAAAAAGATGGAGTGCTTTTAGCCTTAGCATTTTAATCATTGGTACCGTTATTGGACTCACGGGTAGCATATTAGAGCAGTATATCGGTTTCAATCCAAGTGCGATAGGAGCGCTGTTATTTGCAGTTGGTTTGTTATTGGCGATTCCGTTATTTATTCGCGTAATAGCACCAGTGATTGCAAAACCGTTTCAAATGATATTACGAATTGAAACGACGATTAGTAGCCGGAATGTAATTCGTTATCGGAATAAGGCAGCTGTGTCGGTTGCTATACTAGCATTTGGTTTTATGTTAGCACTTGTTGGAACGATGTATGTAAATTCTATGTATGAAGGTATGAAAAAAGGGTTACAAAAGCATTTACCAGCGGACTTAGTAGTAAGAATTCCAGTAGAGTCGCAAGGAATAGAAACATTACCGTTTAGTTGGATGGAGAAGGTTAGAAAAATTGATGGTGTGGAATCGAGTGTTGGGAATGCTACTGACTTTACAGCAAAGCTTGTGAATTATGACTTTAAAAAAGCGAATCAAGAGTGGTATGAATTTATGAAAAAAAACAATTTGAACTATGATTCAATGGAAGTTGTAGGTAACGATATTGTAGCGTACCAGAAAGTAACAAAGGCGAAAGTGATTGCAGGACAAGCTTTAAATAAGCCATTACAAGATGGTGAGGGAGTCATTACGAAAGAAGTGGCTAAAAATTTAGGGCTTCAGTTGCATGATACGGTTGACGTACAAGGAAAAGGGAAAGAAAAACAAACAATTAAAGTCGTTTCGATTATTGAGCAAGGATTAAGGTTAAGGAGTTTGGATATTTTTGTGAATGAACAATGGGCTCGCGATAAGTTTCACGTACAAGGATATGAAGCAATTCAAATTATGACTAATTCTAATCAATCATTTGAAGGGATTAAGAAGCAAGTAAAAGAAATTACAAAGAATAAAGAGAATGTAGAAGTTATAAACAGTTATGATTTATTGAAAGAACAAGAGCAGTTATTATCGCAAATGATGATGTTAATTCGCTTGTTAGTTGTAATTGTTTTCATTATTTCTGGCATAGGATTAATGAATGCAATTGTCGCAAGTTTGCATGAAAGACGTGCTGAAATTAGTATGATTCGTGCGGTAGGAGCTATTCCGAAGCAAATGAGAAGGATCGTTTTATTAGAGGGAACTTTACTTGGAGCGATCGCTGGTTGTATCGGAATTTTTGGTGGGATTCTGTTTAGTTATATCGTGTTATCAAGCTTAGAGTTAACGGTTATTATTATTCCGTATAATCAAGTTGTCATACTGGCTCTAGCTAGCGTGGTGCTTGGAGCAGGGGCAGCATTGATTGCGTCATTACAATTAAGAAAGTTTAAATTAAGTGATACTTTAAAGGAGTTATCAGCATAAAAGATTGCTATACCCCGCTCATACAAAGAACAAAGAAAACAAATAAAATGATAACAATACCAATGCCGAAGTTAAATACGAGGGTACTATCCATATATGTAGCCTCCTTATTTGAAAGTAAAAAGCACTCTAGTTAAGAGTGCTTTTTTATTTTGAATCTACTTTATAACTTTTCGAAAGTGATTCATGCGTGTAATGGTTTAAATTATTTTATGTATTTATGCTTTGAAATGAGTAAGTCCTTGTGAGATATAGAAAAAAAGACACTCGTTCGAGTGTCTTTTAAGATGACAAAATGTGCCAATTGCTTGAGGTTGATAAGACGCTAATTTCCGTGTTAACGCCTTTTCTCTAATCAAGAAGTGTAGCAACAGCGATTCAAATAAATTGTACCACTTGTTTAATGGCTGTGCGTATGTAATTCTGCATATTGCAATTAGAGGGAAATGAGGCACGAAAAATGAATGAGTATATATAGAATATTCGATTAGGAGAGATAAGGATGGATATACATAAGTTAACGGTAGAAGAAGCAAATGAGATAAATACGTGGACGTACGAAGAACCTTATAATTTATATAGTTTTTCAGGCGAGGAAGAAGTAATAGAAGAATTATTAGATGGGACGTATTATGGTTGGTGTGACGATAAGGGAGAGTTTATCGGCTATTTTTGTTTTGGGGAAAATGCACAAGTGCCAGGGGGAAGAGATGCTCATTTATATGGTGGAGAAGATGTAATTGATATCGGACTTGGCATGAAGCCGGCGTTAACAGGGAAAGGGCTGGGAAAAATATTTTTTCAAGCTGGGATAGCCTTTGCTGTTAAAGAATTTAAGCCGAAAACGTTTCGACTTAGTGTAGCGACATTTAATACAAGAGCGATTACGCTTTATAAAAACATAGGTTTTCAGCAAGGTCCTATTTTTTTGAGCCGTGGAAGAGAATTTATGCTTATGGAATACGAAAGACCGTCAGTATGAAACTGACGGTCTTTCGTATTTTATTATTCCGAATGCTCAGCTCTATGCGCTAAGCGGCTTGAAGCAGCGGCAGCAATTCCGCCAACGATATCATCAAGGAATGTATGCACTTTTCCAGATGATTTATCATTTAAGTATTCTAAAATACCAGGTTTTAATTTATCGATATATCCAAAGTTTGTGAAACCGATAGAGCCGTACACATTAACGATAGAAAGTGCGATTACTTCATCAATTCCGTATAAGCCTTCATCACGTTTTACGATATCTTGTAATGGCTCACTTAACATTCCTTTTTCAGCAAGAACATCGAGTTCGATACCTGTAATCAATGCATTTTGTACTTCACGTTTTGATAATACACGTTCAACGTTATAACGGCATTCTGACATCTCTAAATTTGGATGATATTTTTTTTGAAGAAAATGAACAAGCTCAGCAATATCGTCAATTGTTACACCGCGCTCTTGTAATAGTTGTAATGCTCTTTCTTGTAGTTGATTTGATTCTTTCATGTTTATCACCTTTTTTTCTTTTTAGTATTTGTATACGTTTCGTTGCTTTATCACGTGCATAGGAATGAAAGGCGAGCACAAGCTCATATATATAAAGAAAAACCATAGGTGGCGAATGCGATGATTCATCATATTTATGAGCATTATCATATGCATGTTAAAGAATTAATCCCCCTTGGCCCCTATAAAAGCTTTTGGATTCGCAACAAAATTTATGTACTTGTTCCAATTGGAGAAATGGAGGAAGAAGTACTTGTAGAGATGAAAAAGCTCAGTGACTATATGAACCAGCAAGGGGATATAACTGTAGCGACTTTCGTTCCGACTATACACGGCTACTATGTAAGTGAGATAGAAGAACAAAATTACTGCTTATTAAAAGGTATGCGTGCGTTAGAACGACATGCTACATCATTAGGAAGTGAGCTTTCTATATTCCATAAACGAGGTGCTTTTTTTCCGGAAGAGATCGAACAATTAAGCCGCATTGGTGAATGGAAAGCGTTATGGGAAAAAAGGCTCGACCAATTAGAAAAGTTTTGGCAATCACAAGTGATGAACCACCCTACAGACGTATTCGATCAATTGTTTATTGAATCCTTCCCGTATTACTTAGGAGTTGCAGAAAATGCAATTCAATATGTTGTCGATACAGAGATGGATGATACACCGCAACTGACTGATGCAGCAACCATTTGCCAAGAACGATTCACACCCTTATTATGGCATCAAACGAAGCGTCTCAAACTTCCTTTTGATTGGGTGTATGATCACCCAACTCGAGATATGGCAGAATTAATCCGCTATATGATGATAGAAAAAAAGAAAGATTGGGAGCAAACAATCGTTCAATTTGTTACAGATTACGAACGAAATTATTCGCTATCCTCATTTGGTTGGCGCTTATTATTTGCAAGGCTCCTGTTCCCACTTCACTATTTTGAAACAGTCGAACGATATTACCAAACGGGAAACGAAGAACAAAAAAGCATATATAGAGATCGCTTAGAAGCCATTTTACACGATGTGAACCGCTCAGAGCAATTTATGAAGCACTTTTATGGATCACTTCGTTTACCAGTTGATAAGTTAGGCATTAGGAAATTAGATTGGCTGTCTTAAAATGAAAAAAGAGACCGGGTGAGGTCTCTTTTTTCATACTACAATTGTATGTAATACATTATGCCCCTACTTGTTGATCTGCACATATATTTAAAATGAATTGATGTTGTTCGATTTTTTTATTTACTTTACTCAATAATTCTTGCTGGATTTCTTTAAATAAAAATTGGTAGCTCGCATTCCACGTTGGTATAACGGATGAAAGGTCTAATAAATACTCTTTTTTCTTTTCTAGTTCTTGAATTGTTAAAAAAGTGTTCCCCATTCTTGGCATGTGTCGTCCCCCTATGTTTTTTACTTTATATGTGTGAACGATTCACTATATAGTATCAATTATCGCATTTTTTGAGAAGGATTTCCAATTTTGTTTTATGATGTTAACGGATGGTTGTTATTTGAATAAAAAAAGGAGACCAAATTTGGTCTCCTTTTAGCAAGTGACTTTGAACGAGCCGCTTCCGCTTTTAATTAAAATACTTGTTCTACTTCAATAACGCCTGGTACTTCTTCAAGTAATGCGCGTTCGATACCAGCTTTTAGTGTGATTGTAGAACTTGGGCAGCTTCCGCATGCACCCATAAGGCGTAATTTTACGATACCTTCTTCAATGTCTACTAATTCAACGTCTCCGCCATCGCGAAGTAAGAATGGACGTAATTTATCTAATACTTCTAGTACTTGTTCTTGCATATGTGGGTTTTCCATTTTTATCGACTCCTTTCATCAGTTTTATTATAATCAAGATAGAGGGGAAAATCTATTTTTTCTGTTCTTGTTTTAATGTCGAAATTTTTTATCATGTTTACAACGTGTTTTTTCAGTATAGGGGTATGGAATAAGTTTGTAAAATGATGTGCTTATGTACTAAGACATCTGAATATACTGTTGAAACAAGAAGTGGGGGAGAAGAAATGGTTAATGTGCAAGTGTATGGGACGAAAGTAATTTGTGCGAGCTGCGTTGGAATGCCATCTTCAACAGAAACGTTTGAGTGGTTACAAGCGGCGATTGGTCGTAAATATGAAGGACAAGAAAATAAATTTAATTTTGAGTATATTGATTTTCAAGAAGAACAAGAAGATGAAGATAAAAAAGCATTCGCAGAGCGCGTAGTGGAAGAAGATTTATTTTATCCAGTCGTTCTTGTAAATGGAGAAATTGTTGGAGAAGGAAATCCTCGTTTGAAGGATGTTTACGAAGAAATCGAGAAATATTTATAAAGCAGGAAGCCTTTGCGAATTTGCAAAGGCTTTTTTTATTGGAGGGATAGATGTGAAAAATGGAGTGAAGCATGCGTTACCAACGGAAGTACAACAGTTAATGGAGCGGTACACAATAGAATTAAAAGAAATTTTTTTAGATGAAAAAATAGTCGGGGTATATATTTACGGGTCCATCGCACTCGGTGCATTTCATGTAGAAACGAGCGATGTTGATTTTGTTACGGTAATAAATGATTCTGTGAATGAAGCTGAAAAACAGCAACTTGTAGAACTTCATAAGAAACTTAGTGGTAGTACGTTAGGCAAAAGAATGGACGGTATGTATATTCCGCTTGCTGATTTAGGGAAATACAATGATGAAATGAATGAGTACGTGTATTGTGCAGATGGTAAAGCGAATATAGGACATTGGGATATTAATGCAGTAACATGGTGGACATTGAAAAATCAAGGTATTACAGTAATTGGGAAAGAAGCGGAAGATCTTTCGTTTCAAATAAGGTGGGATGATGTAGTCAATACGATGAAATACAACGTAGAACAGTACTGGAGTGGAAAGGCGAAGCAGCCGTATTTATTTTTTATAGAAGAGTGGGTAGAATCAGCTGTCGTTACGATGGGACGTATTTTATATACATTGGATCATAAAACAATCATTTCAAAAGATAGAGGATTGCAATACTTGTCAGAACGTTCAGGGGAAGAATGGGAGATTTTATTAAAAGAAGTAGCGAGAATACGGCAAAATCCAAAAGAAAAGCGAATGCTCTCAAGGTGGAGAAGGGCAGATATGACGAGGAAGTACTTACTGTATTTAATTGAAACGTGTAGAGAGAAATGGTAGGGGAAAAGACGATACAGTAGATTGTATCGTCTTTTTTTTAATCAAAATTGGTATATAATGGTTTGAAAGGTTTAATTATACTGGAGGGGATAGGATGAATACAGAATTAGCTACTTATGAAGAAAAGAATGTAGTAATGAGTATGCGCGAAGTAATTAGCATGATAATAATTATTTTTGGGGTAATGTATGGAATCGTTTTTTTGAACCTTATATATGACTCTTCCTTATATCCATGGTATGTAGATCATCTTATTCCGCCTGTAACATTTCTCGCTATTATTTTAATATACTCACCAGCAAGAAATTACTGTGTGTATTTATTAAAATCAATGCAATTTAACAATTTTAAACATTATGTAACGATAGTAATGACGATGATCGTGCTGCTTATATATCTTGCGGTATTAAATTTAGTTTTACCACATGGGCTTCGTGTGGATGAATCTAATCTAGTAATAGATCCTACTAAAAGTGAAATCCTTTTATACGTAGTTGTACTCACTGTTTTTGCACCAATTTGGGAAGAGCTTGTATTCCGAGGTATGTTTTTTATGAAATTATCTCAGCGCTTCTCTATACTTAGCAGTGCCGTTATAAGTGCTTCTATATTTACTTTAGGTCATCCCCTTACAGTAGGTAGTGTTTTATATATTTTTGGTATAGGTGTATGTTTAGGCTACGCATATAAGAGGACAAATAATTTACTCGTTCCAATTGGAATTCATGTATTAAACAATGCATTTTATTTATTATTGAAATTTCAACTATAAAAAGACGCCTTTTTGAAAAGGGCGTCTTTCGTATTTTGTAGAGGAAAGATAATACGAAATATGGATAGTTTCATGTGAAACATTTTTATTATCAAATATATAAAGTGATTAACTTAGTGTATTAAACGTATCATTCATAAGTATTCTAATATATTTAATAGAAAAATGGAATAATAAACAGATAATTGTTGGAATATATTCAATTTCTGTTCATTTTTATGAAATATATGTACTTTTTGTTAGATTCCTTCTTTTTATTTCTATAAAATACACGTATGTAGATATGAGAAAAGGATGATGTACGTGAAGGACACTGTTTTACAAGAAACAATTTCTCCGCAACAGTTACATACAGTCGTTCAAAAGAATACGGCGTATTATGACTTTAAGTGGGGGAAAGTAGAAAATCCAGCGCAAAGGAATACGTGGAATTGGGTAGCCTTTTTCTTCCCAACTTTTTGGTTAGCTTATCGTAAAATGTATAAGTTGTTTATTATACTTACGTTATTGGCGGTACCTAGTATCGTTGTAACAACTTTTATAGATATTCCAGATGGGATTTATTTAATATGTAGTTTAGCTCTTCAGTTAGGAACGATGATATTTACTGGATGGCAAGGAAACCGTTTATATTATAAGCATGCTGTTCGTGTATTACATAAGGGAGAAGATATGCCTGATCATGAGAAGGCGTATTACTTACAATCAAAGGGTGGCGCTAGTTTTGCTGGTATGGTTGGTTTCCAGGTTATAATTGGAATAGTGTTTGGTGGAGCTATGTTCGGACTCTCACTTTTACCAACTGAGCCGAATATTAAAAATGTTGTTCGTTCAAGTGGTGAAGGTGTTACTTTAGAGATTATGACAGATAACCCAACTTGGAAGTTTGTGAAGAAAGAAAAAGATTATGACGTAGTAGAATTTACTGGTCATGATTATACAGAGAAGAAAACTGTAAAAATTAAATTTGCTGTTTATTTTAATGAAGACTATTTTGAATGGCAAGAAGTATATGAGAATAATAAGAAGTTAAGTGAAGATGAGCTAGAAGAGTATCAATTTTACATTGAAGAAAATGGTTGGGGGTTCTAGTGAGAACTCGTTTATTTTGAAAAGAAGAATCTTGTGAAGGTTCTTCTTTTTTATTGTAAAACATCATACGAATTGAAATTTTGTAAAATACAATAAAAAATGAGAATTTGAGGTAGGCTTGTCAATAACGTGAGACTATGGCACTATAAAGAAATGCTGTACAAATTTTATTTATCGAGATGTAAACATCAATTTTGATTTTTACGTATAAATAATGAACGGAGGAAATGAATTTATGGCTACTTTACCAAATTGTCCAAAATGTAATTCAGAATATACGTATGAGGATGGCGTTCTTTTTGTATGTCCAGAATGTGCTCATGAGTGGGACCAAGAAGCAGAAGCTGAAAATAATGATGGTGCGAAAGTTGTAAAAGATGCGAACGGAAACGTTCTTCAAGACGGCGATGCTGTTACTGTTATTAAAGATTTAAAAGTAAAAGGAACTTCTTCAGTTGTGAAGATCGGTACGAAAGTAAAGAGTATCCGTCTAGTTGATGGCGATCACGATATTGATTGCAAAATCGATGGTTTCGGCGCTATGAAGTTAAAATCACAATTTGTTAAGAAGGCGTAAGTAAAAAGAGGAGGCGAGTAGCCTCCTCTTTTTTATTGTCATTTTTTGTCGGTGAGTCGATATAATTTCATTTACCATGAAAAGTGAAACATTTACCGCGCGCCATAGTCGATCTCTTTCAACTGACACCGTTTATTAAAGAATGTTTTATATCCAAGTTGTAAGAAGATAATGACAGCGAAAGCGGTACTGCCTGAGATACCAAGTATGATGGCAATTTGATATTGAATAGCTGTGAACGGTGATACACCAGATAAGATTTGTCCTGTCATCATGCCTGGTAAGCTTATAATCCCCATTCCGACCATAGAATTGATTGTTGGTAAAATAGCAGAGTCAAAAGCGTCGCGTATGATCGGAGCAGCGGCTTCTTTCGGTGTTGCGCCGAGCATAAGTGCTCCTTCAATTTGACCTCTTTGTGATTTCATATTGTTTAAGAACGTATTTGCACCGAGAGAAACACCTGTCATCGCATTGCCAACTAACATTCCGGTAATGGGAACGATATATTGCGGTGCATACCACGGGTCATGCCCGATAATAACAAAGATAAATAGTAGAAGTGGTCCAATTGATCCCGCAACCATGGAAAGCGCGGCTACTCGTTTTAAATCTTTTGACATTGGGATGTTGACTCGTTTATAAATATTAAAAATTGCAAAGGTAGTAATAGAAGTAATAAGAGCAATGGTATAAAATGGATTGCTATTTTCAAATACGTATGTAAGGACATATGCAACAAGTACGAGCTGAATCGTCATACGGAATGTTGCGAGCGCAATTTGTTTTTCGCGCGGTATTCCTTTTAATTTTACAAGTCCAATTAAAATAAGAATGAAAATATATGCAGCGGCAAGTTGCCAAATTTGGAGTTCAATAACGCCCTTCAACTGAGAGCACTTCCTTTCTAGTTGCACCGTTTGCTTTGCTAATCTCAATAATATCGTCTGCAATTTCTTCTGGAAGCTGTTGTGAGTGTGTGATGAAGATAACTGTTTTGTTCTTTTCTCTTGCTAGCATAGTAAATTGTTTCATAACACGGCGTTCTGTATCGCTATCTAGCGCCGATGTTGGTTCATCTAATAAATAAACAGGTGGATCCATAAGTACGATACGTGCAAAAGCAAGTCGTTGTTTTTCCCCGCCTGATAATGAATCAGCGTTGTCTTCTAAATTTTTTTCTAAGCTAACAGTCGTTAATGCACTTCGCAGGGCATCATCATTTGGAAATGGTTTTTCAGAAAAACGAAGTCCCATTAATAGATTGTCTTTAATCGTTCCATCAAAAATAGGTGGCGTTTGCCCAAGCATGACTACGTCACGTCGTAATTGAATAGGAGGATAATTAGAAATCAGTTTTCCGTTATATTCAATTGTACCGGATGTTGGAGATTGCAAATCATTTAGCATGCGAAGCAATGTACTTTTTCCGCTCCCACTCTCACCGATAATACATGTGATTTTTTCTTTTTGAATCTGTAAATAAGGAATGTGTAGTATATCTTTATATGTAACGTTTTTTAATATAAACATAAATGTCTCCTTTCTGATTCTATTTATATCGTATCAAAAAAGAGAAGGTAACGGTTATAAAGAGCAACGTTTTTTCTTCGTTTTGAGTTCTATTAATAAGTTAAGTAAACGATCTAATTCTTGGCTGAAAGAAATTACTTTATCATGAGTGAATCCATATTGTTCAACGAGATGGATCAATTCTTTCTTCTTCGCTTCTATTCGATCGTTTAGTTTCATTGAGTTCATAAGTGAAATGGAATGCCTCCTGTAAAAGTATTTACAACACAAAAAATAAGACCGAATGACTTCGGTCTTAAAGGAAATAAAACAACTTATAAATAGCATACACTCTTTATCGATAGTTTTTAATATAAAAATGAAAAATAAATCATTATTTATATTGAGAAAGATGTGTCTGATAATTATATTTTAACGAATAAAAGAGGCTGCCTACTTAGAGACAGCCTATAAAGTATTAACCGTTATGATATTTGTACATCCAGAGGATACCGGACTTTAATAATCTCGGTACACGTCCCATTAATGGTTGGTTTGCTAGTAAACCGAAGCCGTGCTTCTTACCAAGGGAGCCAAGAACACCTTTTAATTTAATTACAGGTAGTTCGTCAGGAAGTGTTTCATTATTCCAACGCTTCAATAATATTTGGACAATTTGTTCTCCTTGACCTTCAGCAAGTTGTGCAGATGGTGCGTGTGGAAGTGCTGCGCAATCTCCTACAACATAAACGTGCTCATTATTTGGAATATTGTGATATTTCGTTAAAACAACCCGTCCGCTACCATCTTGTTCAACTGGAAGGTTTCGAACAACTTCATTTGCTTGAATACCAGCTGTCCAGACGATTGCATCACATTCAAGTGGCTCATCGTGGTTGTACACAATATTTGGCTCTACTTTTGTAATGTTAGAGTTTCGTATAATAGTAACTTTATGTTTTACGAACCATTCTTCTACATATCTACTTAACTTCTCTGGATATGGGAATAGAATTCTATCTTTTCGATCAAATAAGTAGATTTTTAAATCAGAACGACTCTCGCGAAGCTCACTTGCAACTTCAACACCGCTTAATCCAGCACCAACAACAGCTACTGTTGCATTTGGTTCTAGACTATTTAATTTTTCATATGTCTTACGTGTTTGTTCAATCGATTGTAGGCTATGCGTATATTCCTTCGCCCCAGGAACGTTATGATATTTATCCTCACAGCCAAGACCGATAATTAAATCATCATATTGGATTGCTTCGCCGTCATCGAGATGAACAGCTTTTTCTTCGAGATCAATATTTGTTACTGTGCCGTATTGAATATTGAGGCGTGGGTGTTCAGGAAACGGTATACGAATATGCGTTTCTGAAATAGTACCCGCAACTAATGCATAATATTCAGTTTTGAAACAATGATATGGTACTTTGTCGATTAATGTCACTTGTACATCATCTGGAAGTTGGTTGCTTGGAAGTAGCCGCTGCAGAATTCTCATTCCACCGTAGCCGCCACCTAATATTACGAGGTGTTTCATGATGGATTACCCCTTTTCTGTTGAAATATCCCCTAATCATAAAATTTTATATTAATAAAATATTTTGACTTTACTCAATCAAATTATATCGAATTTGTGAACAAATAACAATGCATGAATGAATACTCTGTTGTACAATAAGAAGAAAAGTAGAGTAAACTGTCTTCCTTATTTAGTTACCATTTCATCGCAAATAGCATGTTATATAGAAGGAATCATCTATTTTGAAGTGAAATAATGAAGTAACTAAATAGTTTAGAAGGTGTAATGAAAACAACAAGAAACAGCTTAGTTTTTTTCTTATAGATGAAGTCAGAAAGTAATTTGTTTTGTAGTACAGGGGGGGAGAATTTTGATTAAACCATTAATTGAATTTTGTGTAGGTAACCTTGCAAGTGGTTCACAAGCAGCTTTAGAGAAATTAGAAAAAGATCCGAATTTAGATGTAATGGAGTATGGTTGTTTAGGATATTGTGGCATTTGTTTTGAAGGACCGTTTGCACTTGTAAATGGTGAAGTAGTACAAGGTGCTACAGTAGAAGAACTTGTTAATAATGTATATGAGTATTTAGATGAAAATCCAATGTTTTAAGGTGTTGCAATCGGCAGCACCTTTTTCTTTCTTTATTAGATAAAACCTTCTTTCGCAGGAGAGGATAACATTGTATATAAATAAAAAAAGGCCCTTTTAGAAGGGCTTTTTTCTTACACAATTTGCGCAAGAATGGCTCATCGCCAAATGTTGTCAAATATGAGAAACGGGGGACATTCATATTGTGTTCTAAAAGCGTGCATTTTATACTTAAAAAAACAAATTATTTTTGGAGTGAATACAAATGAGCCAATTTTCTTTTACAAAAATGCATGGTCTTGGCAATAGTTATATATATGTAAATATGTTTGAAGAACAAATCCCTGAAGAAGATTTAGCTCTTGTGGCGGAAAAGGTTTCAAATATTAATACTGGTATTGGAGCAGATGGAATGATTTTAATTTGTCCATCTGACGTAGCGCCGGTGAAAATGCGCATGTTTAATAACGACGGTTCAGAAGGAAAGAGCTGTGGTAACGGTTTACGCTGCGTAGCGAAATATGCGTATGAGCATAAACTAGTAGAAGATACAGTTTTCACAATTGAAACGTTAGCTGGCATTGTAACGGCGGAAGTAACGGTAGAAGAAGGGAAAGTTACATTAGCGAAAATCGATATGGGAGCACCGCGTTTAACGCGTGAAGAAATACCGATGCTTGGTGAAGGAGAAACACCATTTATTCGTGAAAACTTCTTATACAATAATCATCGTTATGCATTTACAGCTGTTTCAATGGGAAATCCGCATGCGGTTATTTTTGTGGATGATGTAGAACAAGCACCTCTTACAACACTTGGGCCAGTCCTTGAGACACATGAAATGTTCCCAGAGCGAGTAAATGTTGAATTCATCGAAATTTTGAATGAGGAAGAGATGAACTTCCGCGTTTGGGAACGTGGATCTGGTGTAACACAAGCTTGCGGAACAGGGGCGTGTGCTGCAGTTGTAGCCTCTATTTTAAATGGAAAAATGGAACGTGGTAAGGAAATTACAGTTCATTTAGCAGGCGGCGATTTGATGATTGCATGGACAGAAGAAGGCAATGTGTTAATGAAAGGACCAGCGGAAGTAATTTGCCGCGGAGTATATGAGTACAAGATAGAAGCGTAAAGATGTATAATAGAATGAGAACAGAAAGGATGGTGTATTTCATGATTGAAGTTACAGAACAAGCAGCTTTTCAAATTAAAGATATGTTAAAAGATGCTGAAGATGGAGAGAAGTACGTGCGCCTTGCTGTACATGGCGGCGGATGTAGTGGTCTTTCTTACGGCTTAGGATTTGAAGTAGAACCAAAAGAAGACGACACAGTTCTTGAGTTTTTCGGTGTCGAATTTGTTATCGATAAAGAAAGTGCTCCAATTGTTAAAGGAGTAAAAATTGATTATAAACAATCTATGCTTGGCGGCGGATTCACAATTGATAATCCGAACGCAATCGCATCATGCGGATGTGGATCATCTTTCCGTACGGCGACGAATGCTGGTAAGCCAGAAGAGTGCTAAGCTTTTAGCAGAAATAGAGAAAGACCTTTTTAGCGATGAAATAAAATCGTTAAGGAGGTCTTTTCTTTTGCCGTGAAAGTCCAATTAGTAAGGGCTCATTAAAGTTTTACTTTATCTTTGCATAGATGCAAGTATCAGTTAGTTGTTTGCCGTCAGCTGAAAGATCTTCATTACGTAATATCCCTTCAAGCTCAAAACCTAATTTTTCAGGAATTGCATGACTTTTCGTGTTATTACGTTCACATCGTATTTCAATCCTTCTAAATTTGAATAACTGAAATCCAAGGTTTATTAACGCACTTACTACTTCTGTCATATATCCATTGCCACTAAATTGCGTGTTAATCCAGTATCCAACTTCACATTTAGCAACCTTCCAATCAATTCTGTGAAGGCTAGCAGTTCCGATAAAATCCTTCGTCTCCTTATGGTAGATAAGATAGCGAAAGCTTTCTCTTTTCAAAAAATCTATATGTGCATTTCTCAGGAGAATTTCCGTTTCTTCAACAGTAGGAGTTGACTGGAATAAAAGCAACCATTGCTTTAATTCATTAATGGAATCTTTAATAGCTGCGTGTACTACATCCCCTTCACCAGCTTGAAGTGGTGCTCGAAGGATGAGTCTGTCTGTTTCTATTTGTAACGGAACATCTAATAAAATAGGATTCATATTATTTCTCCCCTCAAAAGCTAGAAAACAATAAATATATATTCAATTCATCATTTAGAAATCCCTTTTCACGTATTGAAGACGAAACTACCAGTTGGTACAAAAATAGCTGCTGAAGTAGCTTTAAGTTGCTCAACTCATGCATTGTTATTTATCCCGCGTTAACGGACAGTAAAACTCCCACCTCAAAATGCAGTTGGAGCAAAGAAGTTAGGTGGGAGATCAACTGTCCGTAAACGTCCGATTGGTGAGGGCTGATAATCAGTGGGGATGAACAAAACCCCCACTGATTAAAGTTTCACTTTATTTGAGCTTCTTTTAAAGTTCTCTTTTTTCGAGTTATAATTGAGGGGCAGAAAGAGGGGATATATGCTGGAAAATATTTTTGAATTTATATTGAAGTACATTATAGGTCCTATTCTTAGATTTATAAGATACCTTGTGATAGATATTATAATAGAATGCATAATAGAAGGTGTAATAAACGGTATAAGGAAATTACGTGATAAAATCCATGATAAGTGGCAAAACTGGCGTGAAAGACGTTATTGGCGGTAATAGGTACATAAAAAAGTAGCAGTAAAGAGATGGAGGATAAAAAGCCTTAAGGGGGATGATTAATTCATTTCCCTTAAGGCTTTTTATAACGAAGTAATAGCAACGCATTTAAGTTTAGAAACCGTCATTCCAATTGGTGACGGAATGACGATTTCTAAAGTGAAGAAATAATTATTATCTTACAAAAGTGTAATGTTCATGTCATGTTTTTGAATTTCTTCTTTAAAGCTTAAGCTTTAAGATAACAATATAAGAAAAACACATGAGGTGAAGGAAATGAAAAGATATATTGCACTTTTTAGTATTTTAGTTGTATTTGCAAGCCTTTTAGTTGGCTGTGATTTAAATCGTATGGGTAAGGACGAGTATTACGTTCAAATTACAGTAGATGGAAAAGAATATAATGGTAAAGCTGATAATGGTGAGCCGTATAAAGATTACGAATATAAACTAACTGGTTTTGATAAAGAAGGTAAAGAGAAAGAATTAGAATTCACAGCTCAAAAAAATCTGCGTAAAGATGCATTCTTACGCGTATATCACTCAGATAAAAAAGGTGTAACAGCTTGGGAAGAAGTAAAGAAAGATGAGCTTCCTGCGAAAGTGAAAGAAAAATTAAATGTGAAATAAGACAGATAAAAAGGAATTGACGAACAGGGTCAATTCCTTTTTATATTCTCAAAATCCTCTTCTGAAATGACTTTCAATCCATGTCTTTTGAATAAAGCGGTTGTTACCCCGTAACCAGTCTGTTTATTTCCGTTAAATTCTCCAGTGTAAATTGTAGAACTACCACAAGATGGGCTACGTTCTTTTAAAATAATATATTCTGGGTGTAAGCCTTTCAGTTGTTCCAATGCTTTATAAGCACCATTTACGAAAGCTTCTGTAACATCTTCACCGTCTTTTGTCATTACCTTTGCTTTTCCATCCAAAACGTCATCGCCATTCCCGCCAATAATTTCAGCTGAGGGACGAGGCGTCGGCAATCCTCCTAATACTTCAGGACAAACAAGTAAGGTATCTTCTCTTTGTAATAACTCCTCTATTTTTGAAACGAGATTGTCATTTCCATCATACCGACAAGCGATGCCACCTAAACAAGCACTGATTACAATCATATTTTCATCTCCAATAAAAAATATTAACTATCACGCCAATTTCTCTTCCTGCCTCTTATTTATAAGTGAGGTGATAAAAATGGGAAGCTTATATAATTTAATGAAACCATATAGTGAATTTCGAAGTAAAGAAGAGTTTAATACATACCAAAAACAAGTTTTGAAGTGCTATCGATTTCAATTAAATAAAACGGATACTACTATTATTCATTTTTTAGGAAAGTATGCAGTGAATGAGAAACAAAAAACAGTAGGAGTTGCTTGTCCGTTAATGGAGACGATTGCGATGAATGTTGGAAAAAGTATTCGTACAGTACGTCGCTCCATTGCAAAGTTAGAGGAACTAGGAATTATAAAGCGTGTTGCGACAAAAGAAAGACATAAGCGCGGCGGATATAGTGCGAACTTATATGTATTTCTTATATCTGCAATTGACCGCATGGATGACCGTATGAAAATGTCCGCATGTGAAAGTGAGAATCATGCAGCTGGCTGTAGTAAAAATGAGCAAAAACATGAGGGGGAAACAATTTTTTCTAAAAACATTCCACAAATAAAAGAGAATAGAAAAGAAACGTACGATCTTGATGAGACGTATTGCCGTCACGATATACCGAAGCCTTTTATATACGCACTTGTGCCGATGACGCGTAATCCGAAAAAGATTAATATATTTTGGAGTAAGGTGGAACTTGCGTATAAAAAGAGCGGGTTACTAGAGCAAGGTGTGTTACTGGAGCAAATATTAGCTGATGAAGAAGTGTATGGAAACTTCATTTGGCGAGTGAAGAGTGTTGTGAGAGCGTATAAGTACGGGGAAATCCGTAAAAATGTGAAGGCTCTTTTATATAGTACAGTGCGGGATCTATTTTTAGAAGTTGGATTAGAATGGGGAGCAGCTATGAGAAGAAGTAAGGGAGTATCGTTATTTGATCCGTTTAAAAAGGAGTCATGCGTATAACACATGACTCCAAGTAGTTAATCAAACTTTCTTACAACTGGAACACGAATCGCTACAAATAGTACGAAGACGATAACGGCGATTGCACCGCTTTTCATAACGGTTACGATTGGAATTCCTATTGCAAGCGCGATTGATGTGAATGCATAAGAAAGCGGAATAAAGCCCATGGATGATAGCATAAGTAAACTCATTACGCGTCCCATCATTTCTTCTTTTACTGTCGATTGAATCATCGCCATAAGCGGAACGATTGCCATTGCGATTGTAATACCGTAAAACATGCCAGCTAATAATGCTTGCCAAAGTACGGTGCTAAAGTTGATGGATAAGAAGAATACACCAGACAGTAGCATCATGATAATGCAAAATAGACCGCGTCTACGATTAATATTTTTTAAACCGACAATGACAGCGCCTATCGCCATTCCGCCTCCTACAGATGCTTCTAAGTAACTAAACTGAAGCGAGTCACCGTGCAGAACATTTTTAACGAAGAGCGGGAAACCGACTTGCATCGGACCGATTAAAAATAAGTTTAAAAAGGCACTACAAATAAGGAAAGTTGAAAGGAATGGTGATTCCTTTACATATAAGATTCCTTCTTTAATAGAAGTGAACATGCTTTTGTCTGTATTTTGCTGCTCTGGCATCGTAAATTGTATTTTTTGAACGAGTATGGCTGCGACGATCAGTAATAAAATCGTGATCGAAAAGATCGTTTCATAGTTCGTAAATTTGATAAGAATACCGCCAAGTACAGGGCCTAAAATAACCGATGCTTGGTTCGTCATTTGTGTAAGTGAGTTTGCTTGTGTTAAACGGCTTTTTTCTACAAGTTCAGGTAAGATAGATCCATCAGCTGACCAGAAAAAAGCATCAGCAAGTCCAAAGAATAAAGCGAATAAAGCAAATGTATATAGTGTTACATCACCTACGATGAACCATGTAAGAATAGTCGCGACGAGAATCGCACGAATAATATTAGAATAAAACATAATGTTTTTTTTCGGGAATTTATCAGCTACAGCGCCGCCGATAATCATAAAAATAAGCCTTGGAACACTAAGAGCTACGAAAACAACACCGAGTGAAGCCTCAAGGTTTAATGTTTTTGCTATGTACCACGTTTGTGAAAAAGTAAAAAAGGCTAAAGCAAAACTTGAAAAGAGTGTAGCTGCCCAAAGAAAAAGGAAATTCGTATTTTTTAATAACGGTTTTCCGCTTCCCTCTAAAGCAGATTTATTTTGTTGTAGTTCCTCCATATTGCTTCCTTTCTATGTGACAAATTTAAACTAAAAAAACTTGTTAACAATCACTTTATACAGTTTCTAATATTTCTATACTGCACTTTCTCATTGTAGACAATAATGTGGAATTTGCACAGTGGCTATTTAACGACAAAAAAGAAGATACCATTTGGTATCTTCTTTTTTGTCGTTCAGGCTAATGCAATATAAATATCCAATTGTGCGTTAGCTGGATCTGTTGCTTTTTCATCATAAAGCTCAAAGTCTGTTGTAAAAGCACGTTTGTTTTCTTTTGACCATTTCCAAATATATTCCCAAGCTTCGCAAACGACTTCAGCAACCGGTCCCTTTCTCGTTGTAAATACCGCATATGTAGCAGCAGGTATTGTTAAAGTTGTCATATTTTCAGGTACGTCTTCTAATGAAGAAACGGGCATACCGATTGTAAATTGATATGTACCAGTTTCATCTGATTCGTAATTTGAGTAGAAAGCGAATGTTTCTTTCGTTTGTTGATTTGGGATGTGATACATGATTTGTTCTTGGAAGTATTGGTTCCAAAGCCCGGGAATTTTTCCTTCAGTAGATGCCTCTATTTCATTTGTCGTCGTAATCGAAACACCGATTGCTTGGAAAGCTTCTTTTTTTACGATAATAGGTTCTTTCATCTTAAAATATCCCCCTTATTAAATAGAACATTTGTTCTTATTTATTGTAACATATTTTGGAAGGATACGGTAGCAAAATAAGAAAAGAACTCCTTTGCGTAAAAGGAGTTCTTTTCATTTCTATATTAAAACATACTAGAGCTGTGCATCGGTTGAAGTTTTGCGTTTGGATCAAAGTAAGCTTTTGCATTGTTTACTGCTGTTGGTGCTTCACCGAAGCCGCAAGCAATGAGTTTTACTTTTCCTTCATATGTACAAATGTCACCAGCAGCGTAAATGCCAGGAATATTTGTTTCCATTTTCGAGTTCACGAGAATGCTGTTTTTTTGTATATCTAAGCCCCAGTTTTTAATTGGACCAAGGGAAGAAACGAAGCCGTAGTTTACGATTACATCATCAACATCGATGATAATTTTTTCTTCCGTTTTTACATGCTGAAGAACAACTTGTTCAATTTTGTCATCACCAATGAGTTCTACTGGAACGTACGGTGTACTTACTTCTGCACGAGAATTTATTAAGCTTTCTACGCTATGTTCATGCGCACGGAATTTATCACGGCGATGAACGATTGTAACTTTGTCAGCGATTGGCTCTAACATCATTGTCCAATCAACAGCTGAATCGCCACCGCCAAATACTACTACGCGCTTACCAGCAAATTTATTCATATCATCAACGAAATAATGTAAGTTTTTCTTTTCATACTTTGCTGTACCTTCTAATTCTAAGCGGCGTGGTTGGAAAGCACCATTGCCAGCAGTAATAATAACTGATTTAGAATAGTGAGTTTGCTTATTCGTAACAAGTTTAAATATACCGTCAGCTTGTTTTTCAAGTGTATCAACAGCTTCTTCTAAACAAACGGTTGGATCAAATTTCTTCATTTGCTCTTTTAAGTTATCAACTAATTCTTGTGCGCGCACTTTTGGAAATCCAGCTACATCATAAATGTATTTTTCAGGGTATAGTGCGGATAATTGTCCTCCAAGTTGAGGTAAGCTTTCAATGATTTTTACACTTGCTTGTCTCATACCGCCATAAAATGCTGTGAACAGCCCTGTTGGACCACCACCAATAATTGTTATGTCGTAAACTTTTTGATTTTCTGCCACTTTCATTCCCCCTATAGATGGAATTTTGATATTGATTTCATATATTGTTCATATGTACACGAAAATCCTGCAAATGATGACACTTTCAAATAAATGATAGCATATTTGAGTTCATAATACTTCTGGAAACGACTGAATTGTGTGTAAGTTTTCGCATAGCTGCTTTTTCAATTGTATAAAATATGGTGAAAGGAAAATACATGAAAAAAAGGCTGAAAAACCCTTGAAAACGCTATGTTATTTTAAAATATTGATAATTCTCCAGACGCTTGAATTCTGGAATAAAACCGACTAATATAGGGAAGTATTATGTTAAATTTCTATGACAAAATTCGTACGATTTTTTGACTGCGTTTTGTTATGATATAGAATGTGATAAATTCCACATTCTTGACAAATAGAGTTTTTAGTACTTGGTATTATTTTTTATTACTATTATATAAAGAAAAGGGTTGTGATTTGGTGAAGACTCCAAAAATCGTAGTTTTAGGTGCAGGTTATGGCGGGATGATTACGACTGTTCGTCTGCAAAAAGCATTATCTGTAAATGAAGCTGAAATTACGTTAGTAAACAACAACAGCTATCACTACCAAGCGACTTGGTTACATGAGAGCGCAGCTGGTACATTACAAGATGAAAAAATCTGTCTAGATATTCAAGACGTTATTGATACAAATAAAGTGAACTTTGTACAAGATACGGTAGTAGAAATTAAAGCTGCTGAAAAACGCATCATCTTAAAAGATGGCGAGTTAGAGTATGATTACTTAGTAATCGGTCTTGGGTTCGAATCAGAAACATTCGGAATTACAGGATTAAAAGAGCATGCATTCTCAATCGCTAACATTAATGCAACTCGTGAAATTCGTGAGCATATGGAAGCTAGTTTCGCTAAATATGCAACTGAAAAGCGCGATGAGTTAGTAACAATCGTTGTTGGTGGTGCTGGATTTACTGGTATCGAGTACGTAGGTGAGCTTGCAAATCGTGTTCCTGAACTTTGCAAAGAATACAATGTACCACGTGAAAAAGCACGCATCATCTGTGTAGAAGCTGCTCCAACAGCACTTCCAGGTTTCGATCCAGCGTTAGTAGAATACGCTGTGAAACAACTTGAGAAAAAAGGTGTAGAATTCCGCATCGGTACAGCAATTAAAGAAGCAACTGAAGAAGGTATTATCGTTGCGAATGGCGATGACACTGAATTAATTAAGTCTGAAACAGTAGTTTGGGCTGCAGGTGTTCGTGGTAACGGTATTGTGGAAGAGTCTGGCTTTGAAGCAATGCGCGGACGTGTAAAAGTTGATGAGTACATGCACGCTCCAGGATACGAAGATGTATTCATGGTTGGTGACGCAGCGTTAATCATTAACGAAGAAATTAACCGTCCATACCCACCAACAGCACAAATCGCAATTCAACAAGGTTACAACATTGCGCACAACTTAACTGTGTTAGTTCGTGGTAAAGGTGAAATGAAAAAATTCGTATTCGACAATAAAGGATCTGTATGTTCTTTAGGACATGACGATGCAATGGGCGTTGTTATGGGCAAAAAGTTAACAGGTTGGAAAGCTTCCTTCATGAAGAAAGTTATCGATAACCGTTACCTATTCTTATTAGGTGGACCTTTATTAGTTCTTAAAAAAGGTAAATTAAAGTTCTTTTAATATATAGTAGAAAAAGCAGAAACGGCTAAGAGCTGTTTCTGCTTTTTTCATTTAAAAAATATAGTATAATATATAAAAAAAGAAAGAATATTCTGTCCGTTCTAGTAGAGGAGGGTATTACATCATGGAGAAACGAGGGAAAGTATGGCTAGCTGTTAGTGGCTTAGTAGTTACAAAAGATGGCAGGTGGCTGTTCGTTAAGAAAAAATACAGTGGATTAAAGGGGAAATGGTCTTTGCCGGCTGGTTTTGTAAATGAAGGTGAGACGGTTGATGAAGCTGTGAAACGAGAAGTGTTAGAAGAGACAGGTATTGTGGCTCATGTGAAGGGGATCATTGGTGTTCGAACGGGCGTGATTCGCAATGAGATTAGTGATAATATGATTATTTTCCTCTTGGAGCCTGAAGGGGAAGATATTATTGTACAGGAGAAGGAATTGTCTGAAGTAGCATTTCTACATCCAGATACGATTGCGGACGATCCAAATACGTCTGTACTTATTACATATTTGTTAGAAAGACAATCAAAATTACATCTTGAAATGGACAAAACATTAAATCCAGGAGAGCAATTTGGTTATACAGCCTATCACGTATTTACGGCGCATACGAAGGAGAGGGAGAAAGAGTGAGTATACCGGTACTACTTATTTCAATGATGTTATTTTTCATTTTGTTTTTTGGAATTGGATTTTTACTCAACATGATATTGCGAGCGACATGGGTAATGGTTATTGTATATCCAATTGTTTGTATGCTTATTATTAATAAGGCGAGTATGTGGGATTACTTTTCAAAGCCAAAAGAAACATTCTCTTCATTTGGGACAAGTGTATCGCATTTAGGACAAGCGGATGTGTTTATTTTATCTACTGGATTAGTAGGTGCTGCTCTAGCAGGAATCGTCATTAAAAAACTTCGGAAAAGCGGATATCAAATGTTTTAATCTCCAATTCATTTGGGGATTATTTTTTTGCATATTCCTTCATCGTATAGGGAATGATTAACGATGAAGGAGTGTGGAATATAAAAATGTTAAAACGATATTGTATTCGCATTATGATGACTTGTTTACTTGCAATCGCATTATGCGTAACATGGAATGCTTTCACAGGAGTTTCTTTATTAGAGATTGTAAAGACATATGAGGGAATGAATGCAAAAGAAGTACATGCAGCAGAAGTTAAAAGAAACGTTGCTCCGAGTAAAGAAGTGATAAATGCTTTAGAGCAGGCAAACGACTGGTCTAAATATCGTTCAATTGAAATGACTGCAACAGGTTATACATCAGGAATTGAGTCAACTGGTAAGAGGCCGGGACATCCGGAGTATGGTATTACATATTCAGGTGTTAAGGCGAAAAGGGATTTATATTCCACAATCGCAGCGGACTTACGTGTATTCCCAATTGGGACAATTTTATTCGTACCAGGCTATGGGTATGGTGTAGTAGCTGATAAGGGCGGTGCGATAAAAGGAAACCGTCTTGATCTGTATTATGATACGGTGAAAGATGTTTATAGCCAATGGGGTAAGAAAAAAGTAAATGTGTATGTAGTGAAAGTTGGAAATGGTAAGTTTTCAGAAGAAGAGTTAACGATGTTAAATCAAGACGAAACGATGCAAGTGTTCCGCGGTCAATATTTAAAACAAAGATAGTCTAGTGGTAAGTACGCTAGACTTTTTTTATTTTATAATACAGATAAGAGTAGAAGTTAGAATTGTCGCATTTTATCGAAAATAAAGTTATAATAAAGGCAGAGTAGAGAAATTTAGGGGGTCTGAACATGTTTCAAGTACAAAAAGAATTAGGAAGCCATGAAGCGGTAATCGTTGCCTTATTTGAAGAAGAGAAAACGAGTAGTTTTGTACAAGAACTGGACAAAGCGTTTGAAGGACAATTACAAGCTTTATTAGAAGAGAAAGAACTTTCTACGAAGAAGAAAGCTATTTCAAAAGTACATAGTTTAGGAAAAACAGATGTGAAACGTTATTATTTCGTTGGTTTAGGTAAGAAGGAATCTTATACGACGGAAACGTTACGTGCGGCTCTTGGTAAGGCGTTTAAAACGTTACAAGCAGCAAAAGTACAAGATGCAGCAATCTTACTTGATTCTTTCGTAACAGAAAAACTAGATGCGATTGATGTAGCTCACATTGCAGCAGAAGTACAAAATCTTGGTACATATGAGTTAGAAACGTATAAATCAGATAAAAAGGATCGTGTGGAGTTAGAGAAGTTCACGGCTATTACAGCGGAAGATGCACAAGAAATTGAAGCTGCATTAACAGTTGGCTACGTACATGGACATGCAACAAATTCAGCTCGTACACTTGTAAATATGCCGCCAAACGTATTAACAGCGACGAAGCTTGCTGAGTATGCTGTTGAGTTAGCGGAGAAGTATGATATGGATTATAAAGTTCTTGAGAAAGAAGAGATGGAAGAGCTTGGTATGGGTGCGTTACTTGCAGTAAACCAAGGTAGTGTAGAACCACCAAAAATGATCGCTCTTATTTATAAAGGAAAAGAAGAGTGGACAGATGTCATTGGATTCGTTGGAAAAGGAATCACATACGATACAGGCGGTTATTCTTTAAAACCACGTGAAGGTATGGTTGGTATGAAAGGTGATATGGGCGGTGCAGCTGCTGTATTAGGTGCGATGGAAATTATCGGTGAACTTCGCCCAGAGCAAAATGTGATCGCTGTTATTCCATCAACGGATAACGTTGTAAGTGGTACAGCATTTAAGCCAGACGATGTAATCACATCTATGAGCGGAAAAACAATTGAAGTATTAAATACAGATGCAGAAGGTCGCCTAGCGTTAGCTGACGGTATTACGTATGCGAAAAAATTAGGTGCAAACTATCTTATTGATGTTGCGACATTAACAGGTGGTGTAATTGTTGCACTTGGAAATCATACAACAGGCGCAATGACAAACAATGAAGAGTTGTTTGAGCAAGTACTAGAGGCATCTATGGAAACAGATGAATCAATTTGGCAATTACCGATTTTTGATCGTGATAAAGAACGCGTGAGAAACAGTAAATTTGCTGATTTAAATAACTCACCAGGCCGCGAAGGACATGCGGTTATGGCAGGTACATTCCTAGGTGAATTCGCTGAAGATACACCGTGGGTACACTTAGACATCGCTGGAACATCTGAATCATCAGGAGCGCATGATTTAGGGCCAGCTGGTGCAACAGGTGCAATGGTGCGTACACTTGCAACACTTGTTGAACGTTTCGGAGAAGAATAAGATAATAAGAGAAGGCTGTTCCAATATTTTGGAACAGCCTTCTCTTATTGATATATGTGGTGTTCCGGCCGATGTAATTTCACTTTATAAAGAAATCGTATATAACGTCCCATTTAAAGCGAATGAAGTGCGACCTGTTTCTTCAGAGACAACTAAAATAAGGGCATCGCTTTTTTCTGATAATCCAATTGCAGCTCTGTGACGTGTTCCTAGTTCAGGATCAACTTCTGTGCTTTTCGTGAGCGGAAGAATATTGGCAGCTGAGACAATGTGATTATTTTTAACGAGAACGGCTCCATCATGAAGAGGGTTACCTGGATAAAAAATCGATTCGAGCAGTGGTGCGGTTAAATGAGCGTTTAACGTTGTTCCAGTTTGAATACAAGATTCAAGTGTCTCATTTCGTTCCACAACAATAAGAGCACCATGTTTTCGGGCGCTTAAATGTTGGATAGCTGTTGTAATGAACTGTGAACTTTCCGTATAAGGTGATAAATACGCTTGAATATAGTATGTAGCTGCCAATGTTTGTACATTTGCTAACATATGATGAATATCTTCCATTTTGCATAAAATACATTCGTCTTCTTTATCGATTGCGTTCCTCATAATCGATAGTTCTTTTTCAGCAATTTCAATCATTTGTTTTGTTTGTATTTTGAGCTCTTCTGACAAGCCCCATTCGCGCATAATCCTCATTCCCTTTAGTGGAGTATTTAACAATAGTGTATACAAATATTCCTAGTAAAATCCTGCTAGATTTTATAAAATATTGAGATACAGCATGTTTTTTTCATATAATAAAGGTATGACGAGCGAGAGGAGAGAGAAGAATGAATTGGAAACAAGAATTTAGTCGCTGGCTTTCTTACGCACAATTAGATGCAGAATTAAAAGAACAGCTAGAAAATATGAAGCAAGATGAGAAGAAAATTGAGGACAGCTTTTATAAAAACCTAGAATTCGGCACAGGTGGTATGCGTGGTGAACTTGGTGCTGGTACGAACCGTTTAAACGTATATACAGTTCGTAAAGCAACAAAAGGATTAGCAAGCTTTATCGAAAAGTTAGGTGAGGAAGCGAAAAAACGCGGTGTTGTTGTAGCCTATGATTCTCGTCATAAATCACCTGAGTTCGCAATGGAAGTCGCTGCTACACTTGGTGCACATGGTATCACAACATATGTGTTTGAAAGCTTACGTCCAACGCCAGTGCTTTCTTTCGCAGTTCGTCATTTACATACAGTGAGTGGAATCGTTCTTACGGCAAGCCATAATCCACCAGAATATAACGGTTACAAAGTATATGGTGAAGATGGTGGGCAGTTGCCTCCAAAAGAAGCTGATGAGTTAATTAGCTACGTAAACGCAGTAGAAGACGAGTTAACAGTTGAGGTTGCTAATGTGGAGCAATTAAAAGCTGACGGTTTATTACATATTATTGGACAAGAAGTAGATGATGCATATGCTGCAGAATTGAACAATGTCATCATTAATAAAGAAATGGTGGAAAAGGCCGGCAAAGACTTAAAAATAGTCTTTACACCATTACACGGAACATCAAATATTTCTGTACGCCGTGGTTTAAAAGAAGTTGGATTTACAGATGTAACAGTTGTAAAAGAGCAAGAGTTACCAGATCCAAACTTCTCTACAGTAAAATCACCGAACCCAGAAGAGCACGCAGCGTTTGAGTATGCAATTCGTGACGGAGAAAAGGTAGGAGCGGATGTATTAATCGCAACAGATCCTGACGCAGACCGCCTTGGTGTAGCAGTGCGTAATCATAATGGTGAGTTCCAAGTATTAACAGGAAACCAAACAGGTGCATTAATGCTTGATTATTTACTATCACAAAAGAAAGAAAACGGAACGCTTCCAGAGAACGGTGTCGTATTAAAAACAATCGTAACGTCTGAAATCGGCCGTACAATTGCGAAAGCATACGGTTTAGATACAATTGATACGTTAACTGGGTTTAAATTTATCGGTGAGAAAATTAGACAGTATGAAGAAAGCGGACAATATGAATTCCAATTCGGTTATGAGGAAAGCTATGGTTATTTAATCCGCCCATTCTGCCGTGATAAAGATGCAGTACAATCTGTCCTATTCGCATGTGAAGTAGCTGCATACTACAAATCACAAGGGAAAACGTTATATGACGGTCTATTAGAAGTATTTGAGAAGTACGGCTTCTTCCGTGAAGACCTTGTATCGTTAACGTTAAAAGGAAAAGATGGAGCGGAAAAAATCCAAGAGATGATGGCAACGTTCCGTGAAAATCCTCCGAAAGAAGTAGCGGGCTTAACAGTCGTGGCAGTTGAAGACTATAAAGCAAGCATCGTTACATCTTTACAAGATGGACATAAAGAAGAGATTCACTTACCGAAATCAAATGTGTTAAAATATCAATTAGAGGATGGTTCATGGTTCTGCCTACGTCCATCTGGAACTGAACCGAAGATTAAGTTCTACTTTGGTGTAAAAGATAGTTCTTTACAAAATAGTGAACAAAAGTTACTTACTATTAAAGAAGACATTATGAATCGTTTATAATACAAAGTAATTTTAAGTAGTAAGGAACAAAAGGGAGCGAAATCTCCCTTTTGTTTTATGTAGGAAATGATTGCTATTGATTCCGACAGGAGAGAGGGTATTTTGTGATGAAAAAAGTAAGAAAAGCGATAATCCCAGCAGCTGGATTAGGAACACGTTTTTTACCAGCAACAAAAGCAATGCCGAAAGAAATGTTACCGATAGTAGATAAACCAACGATCCAATACATTGTAGAAGAAGCAGTGAAATCGGGTATCGAAGATATTATTATCGTTACTGGTAAAACAAAGCGTTCTATCGAAGATCATTTTGATAACGCATTTGAACTAGAACAAAACTTATTGGAGAAGAAAAAATATGAGTTGCTTGAAAAAGTACAAGCTTCTTCAAAAATGGTAGATATTCATTACATCCGTCAAAAAGAACCGAAAGGGCTAGGACATGCTGTTTGGTGTGCACGTAAATTCATTGGCGATGAGCCGTTTGCAGTGTTACTAGGTGATGATATTGTCCAAGCTGAGAAACCATGTTTACGTCAATTAATGGATGAGTATGAAAAAACACTTTCTTCTGTTATTGGTGTACAAACTGTTCCAGAGTCGGAAACACATCGCTATGGAATTATCGATCCATTAGAACAAGAAGGTCGTCGTTACCAAGTTCGCAATTTCGTTGAGAAGCCAGCGCAAGGTACAGCACCTTCAAACTTAGCGATTATGGGACGTTACATTTTAACGCCTGAAATCTTTATGTTCTTAGAACAGCAACATGTCGGTGCTGGTGGTGAAATTCAGTTAACAGATGCGATCCAAAGCTTAAATGAAATCCAACGTGTATTTGCTTACGATTTCGAAGGAAAGCGCTACGATGTAGGTGAAAAGCTAGGATTCGTTCAAACGACAATCGAAATGGCCCTGCAACACCCAGAATTACGTGATGACATGGTTGCAATGATGAAGAAAATTTTAGAAGAACAAGCGAATTAAGAGTCTTAATATAGTGATATAATCCCCTTTTGGATGAACAGTAAGGAACGTATTTACTGCTTCCTCTAAAGGGGATTTTTTTTGAGAAAAAAAGACACTCTAGAGAGAGTGTCTTTACTTTTGATCAATAGGCTTTAGCTCATCAGCTTTAGATTTAATTTCATCAGTAATAGCGATATTAATATTTCCAGCTGCTTTTTTGTATTCTTGAATCAATGCATTAACGTTTTGATTAAATGAAATTAAGCTACCACTTGGAGATTGGGCTTGTTCGTTAAGCGCAGTGATAATCCCATATATTTTTTTATATTCTTCGTAGGTTTCTTTATACTTATTAGGCTGTTCTTTTGCAGCTTCAGAGACTAACTTTAAATCATTTCCCATATTGCTATAAAATGTATCAACGGTTGTAATCATTTCGTCAATTTCTGTTCTCTTAGAACTTAGTGCATTATTGAAGTCCTGTCTTTTATCTATTGCACTTGACCATGTAGTTGAATACTCGGATAATACGTAAGATGCTGTGTATTTAAAGGTGTTTATATTATTATAAAAGGATGCTGCTGCAACTAAGTAATTAGCTTCTTTTTTCTTTTGGGCTTGAAGAGCTTGATACTCCTCTTCCATATTTGTTACTTTTGTTATCGTAAAGAGAAGAACGATGACGGATATAACTGTTGTTAGAAATAGTATTAAAGATGTTATTAAAGATTTTTTTGCTGGTAATTTTCGTACTTTCTTAATTAACCCAATAACAATAAAGATTAAAGCCGCGCATAAACTAACTATAGTAAGAATTAAAAAGAAAAATGCTAGGCCGTTTCCAAGGGTATAAGACATCCCTAACTCACTATTTCCGTATAATTTGTAACTAATGCTCATACCTAGTATGAAAAATAAAAATAATACTCCGGCACTTACTTTAATAAGTGTATTTTTTGATAGATTCACTGATTTTCCTCCAAAACATTGTTCTGATTAGATGTGCAAAATATATGATTTGCTGAATTAGCATAACAAAAATCATTTTTAATATGTGTCGTATATTGTCGAAAAAACAAAAAGAGTTATCTTAACATAGTAAGATAACTCTTTTTTTTATGAAATTGTCGAATGAGAATGCTGATAAGCGGAACGACGTACAGCATAATATATACGAGGTGCGATAATAGCACCGATAATTGTAAATACAATATCTTTTACTGCGAACCACATCATAATCATCCAAGCAGCTTTATAGCTCATATTACCACCCATGAAGAAATTAACTGCCCCGTACATATAAGTAGTACCGATAATATAAGTTAAAATGATTCCTGTGAACGAAGCAATTGCAAATGTACGAAATGTTGGTTTTTCCTTTTGTTCTACGAGTTTTCCTGAGACGTAAGCAACGATAATAAATGCGATAATAAAACCACCAGTAGGATCTAAGAGTACTCCAAATCCAGCTTTGAAGTTAGCGAAGATTGGCGCACCTGCTAATCCAACAAGCATATAAACCGTCATTGATAATGCGCCAAGTCTACTTCCAAGAAGAAGCCCTGCTAAAATTGCGAAAAATGGTTGCATAGATAATGGGATGCCCGCTACTTGTAAGAATGGTGCCCAAGATACAATATTTGCACCAATGGCCATAAGAGCAACGAACATGGCAGCTAATGCTAAATCTAAAACATGAAATCTCCTCACAATGTTAACCTCCTGCTGTTTTTAGGTTAACATTATCGTAGCGAAACTATTTACTTGTTGTCAATTAAAATATTTTGATAAGAAGGCTTCAAATAGTCTCTTAACAACGTATACGGAATACGAAATTGTGGAATGCCGCTTGAATACGGCGCAATTTCATATAAAGGGAAATAAATGACGAGATTGTTCGGCTCTAAAAAGAAGTGGAACTTTTTTGTGCTCATGACCTTTTCAGTCGCATCGGGAAAATAAATACTTTCATTTTGTTTAATTTGTCTTACAATCTCAGCGCGTATTACTTCTTTATATTTATCTTTTTGTTGAAATAAATCATCTAAGCGTAGTAACTTTTTTTCATTTAAATCAAATGTGTTTGCCTTCCACGTATAAAGACCGTGCGCACCACCTGTATATTGATAGTAATTCAAATATAGGCTGAGAAAAGGGGGGTTATTTAAAGAGACTTTATAATCAACATTCGCCACGTATGGATGAAATGGTGTACTAGATCCTTCGGTTTCTTTATAATATTTTTTTGCGTCTTTTTCTAATCTGGTTTTAAATTTGTCAGTAGATTTTTTGTAATAGAAATTGAGCTTATTTTGAAATTTAGAATCAGAAAAGTTATGAAATGAAGGTCTATTAATTTGATATTCTATATAAGGTTTCTTACCTTTTTGCGTTACAGTCTGAACATCGATTGTCAGGTTAGATGCTTTGGCTGCTAGTGCACAATTTGGTACAATAGTCAGCAAGGAGAACATAAACAGTAATATACAAAATTTCTGTTTCATTTAGGTGAAACCTCCTTATTTAAGTGTTATAAGTAGTTTGAAAACAAATAGGTAAAATTATACATTTAATTAAAGTAAGAGAAGGGGGAAACGATATGGCAAAAACTTTAATGGATTCACTTGGAATTGAGTTGTTAGAGATGACAGAAGATAAGGTGGTTGCTACGATGCCTGTTGATGAGCGTACGCATCAGCCGTTTGGTTTTTTACACGGTGGTGCATCTCTTGCATTAGCAGAAACAGTAGCAAGCGTCGGTTCATACAATTTAATTGATCAAGAAAAATGCATCTGTTTCGGTCTAGAAATTAACGCAAATCACATTCGCTCAAAGAAAGATGGAATTGTAACAGCGATCGGAACACCGATACATAGAGGACATTCAACGATGGTTTGGGATGTGCGTATCATCGATGAGAATGACGATTTATTATGTATTTCAAGATGTACAGTAGCAATTAAAGAAAAACGTGAAAAGTAAAAAAGAGGCGGCTCTCATGAGCTGCCTCTTTTTCTTATAATTAGAACTGGATTTTCTTCTCTAAGAAACCTTTTAATTCGCTAATTGGCATACGAACTTGTTCCATTGTGTCACGGTCACGTACTGTAACAGCTTTGTCTTCAACTGAGTCGAAGTCGTAAGTGATACAGAAAGGTGTACCGATTTCGTCTTGACGACGGTAACGTTTACCGATAGAACCAGTTTCATCAAAGTCTACCATGAAGTCTTTAGCTAATTCTGCGAATACTTCAGTAGCACCTTCAGATAGCTTTTTAGATAATGGTAAGATCGCTGCTTTGTATGGTGCTAAAGCAGGGTGGAAACGAAGAACTGTACGAGAATCGTTTTCTAATTGCTCTTCTTCATATGCATCACATAAGAATGCTAATGTTACGCGGTCAGCACCTAAAGATGGCTCGATGCAGTACGGTACATAACGCTCATTCGTTTGTGGATCAATATAGTTAAAGTCTTCGTTAGAGTGTTCCATGTGACGTTTTAAATCGAAGTCTGTACGAGATGCAACGCCCCATAGTTCGCCCCAACCGAATGGGAATTTGAATTCAATATCAGTTGTTGCGTTACTGTAGTGAGATAACTCTTCTTCACCGTGGTCACGAAGACGCATGCTTTCTTCAGTCATACCAAGTGAAAGTAACCAGTTCTTACAAGTTTCACGCCAGAATGCGAACCACTCTAAATCTTCACCAGGCTTACAGAAGAATTCAAGTTCCATTTGTTCGAATTCACGTGTACGGAATGTGAAGTTACCAGGCGTGATTTCGTTACGGAAGCTCTTACCGATTTGGCCAATACCAAATGGAAGTTTTTTACGCATAGAGCGTTGTACGTTTTTAAAGTTTACGAAAATACCTTGTGCTGTTTCAGGACGAAGGAAGATTTCGTTTGTGCTAGACTCTGTAACACCTTGGAATGTTTTGAACATTAAGTTGAACTGACGGATTTCAGTGAATTCTTCACTACCGCAATCAGGACATTTTACTTCATGCTCTTTCATTAAGTCAGCCATTTGGTCGAAAGTAAGACCGTCAACAACCATTTCGATGCCTTTTGCATCTAATGCATCTTCAATTAATTTGTCAGCACGGTGACGCGCTTTACATTTTTTACAGTCGATCATTGGATCGTTGAAGTTACCAACGTGACCAGAAGCAATCCAAGTTTTTGGGTTCATTAAAATAGCTGCGTCTAAACCAACGTTGTATGGAGATTCTTGAATGAATTTTTTCCACCAAGCTTTTTTAACGTTATTTTTTAATTCGATTCCAAGTGGACCGTAATCCCAAGTGTTTGCAAGACCACCGTAAATTTCAGAACCAGGGAAAACAAAACCGCGATGTTTCGCTAAGTTTACAACTTGTTCCATTGAATACATAATAAAATCCTCCTTTTGAAAGTTAACGTATTGGCGATGATGTGCTCAGATGCTAGTGAAACGAGCGGTATATGCTTTGAAAAACATAAAAAAACGCTCATCCCAAGGCTTAATTGCCTAGGGACGAGCGTTTGCCCGCGGTTCCACCCTAGTTGATACACAAAAGGTGCATCCACTTTATCACGTATTGCTCGAGACTGCCGTTTCCTTGCATCTTCAGGCTTTCACTATCCCTGAATCGCTTTTTGTGCAAGTACTTATAAGTCCGTCATCGCTACTTATATTAATAATAATGAACATATTCTAACACGTTCTTTTTTAAATCTCAATAGAGGAACGCGTCTATCTATGATAGAGTCTCGCCTATTTTTTCGTTATTTATTCCGTAATTTTCTTTAATGTGCTTAATTGCTTCACGTTTACTAAGCGGGGCAAGCTCGTTATTTTGCACGTATTCCCATACTACATCGGGCTTTGTTTTGGCATATTCACGAAGGACCCAGCCAATCGCTTTTTGAATGAAAAATTCTTTTGAAGAATGTAGTTGTCCAATAATCCAGAAAAGAAGTTCTTCATCCGTCTTTTGTTTGTATTTTAGCTGGAACAAAATAGCGGCACGTTGTAACCATATGTTGTCGGATGCGATCCATTTTGGAATATAGGCAGAAATTAATTCCGGGCGTTGTAAAAAGATATTGCCTAAAAAGGTAGGGACGATGCTATCAACAGTATCCCACCAAGACTTTGTGACAATGAGTTCTTCTAAGAAGGGGATATGAGTTTCGTTTATATGCTTTTTATATTTTTGCATAATATCAAGTGCGGCCGCTTGAAATTCACGTTCTGGTAAATCCCAAAGCTCACGTATGATAACTTGGAAGTCCTTTGAATCTGGGAGAGTATGTATTTGAATAACGTCTTTTAATAACTGTCTTCTCTCGGGAGTTTGAATACCGAGAAACGGGAAGTGATTTTTCATATAACGTGCCATCGGTTCTGCTTTTTCCGGATTTTTGTGAGCTATGAAATGTTCTTGTAGTGCTTTTACAAATGGATGCATCAGTTGTTCTCCTTTCTAATTATCTTACTCCTATTATTATACAGAGAGTTTGGTTGAATTTTAAAACATAACTTGTAAAGTAATGAAATATGTTGAGAGTAGAGAGGAGAGGATAAGATGGAAGATCAAGGTTTACTAGCAGGTTTCTTTGCTCTTAGTTTTGCGTTTATTCTTGTTGTATTGATTTGGGCAGTTATTGCGTATTTGTTAACGGCTTTTGCACTATATACGATGGCGAAAAATGATGGTGCAACGGATGGTGCTCTTGCATTTATTCCTTTTTTAAATAGTAAGATATGGGGTGATTTAGCGAAAGACAAATTACCAGATTTCTTGAAAGAAGAAGCAGGATGGAAAGTATTCGGCATATATGTCGCATGTTTCATCTTTAATTTCGTACCAATTCTATATTTAATAGCAACAGCTGTATCGATTGTGCTGTCTATTTATCTTATCTACGCAATTTTAGATAGGTACGGAACGAACTCTATATTATTTACAATTATTCATACAATCACGTTTTCGGTTTTCTTACCGATTCACTTATTTATTATCCGGAATGAGCCGGTAAGGTATAACGAGTAAGTTTATTTTAAATATGTGTAATGAAAAAAGCGCTCTGATTATTAGAGCGCTTTTTCTACTACATAAGGTAGCGTACATAAATATAAATATGAGAAATGATTAATGAAACGATCATAATTGGGAAACCGACTTTTAGGAAGTCCATGTAGCTAAACTTATGTCCTTCGCGGCTTGCGATACCTGCAACGATTACGTTAGCAGAAGCTCCGATTAATGTTCCGTTTCCACCTAGACAAGCACCTAATGCTAATGCCCACCATAATACGTCGATTTGTGCGTCAGAAGGTGATAATCCTAGCCCAACTGCCATATCGTTAATAAGTGGGATCATTGTTGCAACGAATGGAATGTTATCAATTGTTGCCGAGGCGATACCAGATACCCATAAAATAAGGATAGATGCGTAAGAAATGTCTCCGCCCGTTATGCCAATTACTTTTTGAGCTAACATTTTAATAAGACCGATATCGATAAGTCCTCCAACGAGTACGAATAGTCCTGCGAAGAAGAAGATTGTTACCCACTCAACACTTGCAAATACCTCTTCAATTTCATGTTCTTTCACACCAATTAACATAAGTACAGTAGCACCAGTTAAAGCGATGATAGCTGCATCAACATGGAAAATCGAATGAGTCATGAAACCTACAATTGTAAGTCCAAGTACTGTTAAAGATTTTTTCATTAATACTGGATCTTTAATATACTTCTTTTCATCTAAACTCATTAATTTCTTAACTTGTACAGGATCAGCAATTAATTGTTTACGATACATGAAGTAAAGGATTGTCGCTATCACACCAATAATAATAATTACGATAGGTGCTAAGTTGAATAAGAATGCATTGAAATCTAAATGCTTATTTGCAGAACCAATCATAATATTAGGTGGATCACCAATTAATGTTGCTGTTCCTCCAATGTTTGAAAAAATAATTTCAGAAAGTAAATAAGGAACAGGATTTACTTGCAGTATGCGCGTAATAGATAAAGTAACTGGAACAACAAGAAGTACAGTTGTAACGTTATCTAAAAATGCGGAACCAAGCGCAGTAAGTAAGGAAAGGGAAATTAAAATTTTAATTGGATTTCCTTGCGCTCCTTTTGCTGCTTTAATGGCAACGTATTGGAAGACACCCGATTTACTCGTAATGTTCACCAAAATCATCATACCGATGAGTAGCGTAATCGTCCCCCATTCAATATGTTTCGTAAAGGCGTTGTGTAAATCAACGACCCCCATAATTACCATGAGTGCTGCACCAAGAAGTGCGATGACAGCGCGATTAATTTTTTCAGAAATAATAATGGCATATGTAATTAAAAAGACTGCGATAGCAAAATAATACTGCCAGTTTGCGAGCTCTTGCGTTGTTTCGTGCAAAACTCTCATCTCCTTTCATTCACCTTTCTTAGTGTGTCAAAAATTAACTAGATGAAACACACATAAAGTCATTATAAATTAGAAAAATGTCGGATGTAAATGAAAGGGCATATTTTGTTATATTTTCTGCAACTGTTACTTTTTCGTATTTTTAAAAATATTTGCGGGTATTTGACATATATATAAGATACATCCAATCTGAATATTTAAAATGGAATTAGCATTCGAGCTTGTTCGTGTAGGAGTGTCAAATAGAAAGGAATGACAAAGATGATAAGGAAGGGATCGTATGGATGAACAACAATTTTTATTTTTAGATTTTGAGTTTACGATGCCCCAGCACAGAAAAAAACCAAAAGGATTTTTCCCGGAAATTATTGAGGTAGGACTCGTTTCGGTTGTCGGCTGTAAAGTAGAAGACACATATTCAGCTCATGTTAGGCCGAAAACGTTTCCTTCATTAACGGATCGATGTAAGAAATTTTTAGGGATTAAACAAGAAGCCGTAGATAAAGGAATTTCGTTTCCAGAACTCGTTGAAAAACTTGCAGAATATGAAAAGAGATGTAAACCAACCATTGTTACGTGGGGAAATATGGATATGAAAGTGTTGAAGCATAATTGTGAAATGGCAGGAGTCGACTTTCCGTTCTTAGGGCAGTGTCGTGATTTATCAATGGAGTATAAGAAGTTTTTTGGGGAGAGAAATCAAACAGGATTGTGGAAAGCAATTGAGGCGTATGGAAAAGTAGGGACAGGTAAGCATCATTGTGCGCTAGATGATGCAATGACGACGTATAATATTTTTAAATTAGTAGAAAAAGATAAAGAGTATTTAGTGAAACCGGCACCTCCAACATTAGGAGAACTCGTTGATTTTTCAAAAGTATTAAAGAAAGTGAGTACACAGTAACGACCAAATTGCACAGTATGTAATTTGGTCGTTTTGTTTTTTTAAAGTTTGTAGTCTTTTTTTAACTGCTCTAATGTTTCTAGACTACGAACCGCAAAAGGTGAATCATCTTCAGAAAATGAATTCATTTGATTTTCTAATGCTAATTTGAGTGACTCTGTATACTCTGGAATTTCTCCCTCATATTTCTTCACCATTTGCTCTGGAATGTTCGTCTGTTCACGGAAAGCTAAAGCACGTCTTTCATGGAAAAATGGTACGTCTGCTTGTTTTACGTTATGTAAGTCACCTTGCACTGGATGTTTTAAAACAGCTAATACTTTTACGACGTAACTGCCAGGACGGCTATTTGTAACTTCGCCGATGTATTTTCCAGTTTTATAAATACCAGTAACGATTTCGCCAATTTCAAATGTTTCTCTCATATTTTTCACCTCAAGTTTATAGTAAGGAAAGTAGAAGAAGGAGTCAAAGAAATCATTCGCTTTCGGAACGCCCCCTTGAGAATATGAATCGGTTCAACTATAATTTAAAGTAACATAACAGAAAATTCTGATGTTTTATAAATCCTCTAATGAAGGAGTGTTCTATCTTATATGATGCCTTTATATTTTCCAGAAGATAAAACAGAATATATTATTCCAGGGATTGTTTGTGTTCTATTCATCATTGGTGCGGTTGCTACGTGGCGTATGTTCATTCGTGTATCAAAACGAGAAGCAGATCGATTACAGAAAGTTGAAGAAAAGCTGTTAGCTGAGAAGAAACAGTAACTCATTTTTGTATGTTTCCCTCTATGCTCGGACAATCTAAGGGCAGAATGTATTTTGGAGGGAATAGAATGAAAAAACGGCTTTTTTTCAGTTGTTGTTTAATATTTCTGATGGCAGGTTGTGACCAAGGAAAGCCGAAAGAAATTGACGTGAAATTACATAATGCTTCAGGCGATGAGGTTGGGACTGCGAAAGTAGTGCAGCAAACAAGCGGAGTGAAAATTACGATTAAAGGGGAAGGGTTCACACCTGGCCCGCACGGTATACATGTACACGAAATCGGTGAGTGTAAAGCACCACGATTTGAATCATCTGGGAATCATTTTAATCCTGATAATAAAAAGCATGGACTCCTTAATCCGAAGGGTACAGAAAACGGTGATTTACCAAACGTAATTGCAGACGGTTCTGGGAAAATTAAAGCAGAAATCGATGCGCCGCACATAACGCTTGAAGAAGGAAAAACGACGATTCATAGAAAAGATGGAGCGTCTATTATTATTACAGAAAATGCTGACGATGGTATGACACAACCGACAGGTAAATCAGGTGATCGAATTGCTTGTGGTGTTATTGTAAAAAAAGCGTCGGATATGAAGAAAAAGTAAAAGCTACCGTGCGCGGTAGCCTTTTTGTTAAACGCCGATAGTGGCAACTATAAAGAAAACGTATGGCGCAGTCTATTTAAAATTTCTTCTAAAACAGATCTTGGACAGCCGATGTTAATTCGAATATGTTCTTCGCCGCCTAATCCGTATTTTTCACCAGGCTCAACGATGATTTTCCCTTTTTCCTCAAGCAATGTGGTACGTTCGTTTTGAGAAAGTTGTAGGCGAGAGCAATCAATCCATAACAAAAAGCTACCTTCTGGCTTTGTTACAGAAAGAGCAGGTATGTGATCTTTAATATATTTACAAGCAAATTGAGCATTATCTTCTATATATAATCGAATTTCATTTAGCCAATCGTTACATTCTGTATAAGCACTTTGCATCGCTGTATAGGCGAATGTATTTAATCCGTGAAAACCTTGTCTATATTGGATAGAGGTAAAGGTTTGACGGAGTTTTTCGTTTGGAATGATAATAATCGATGCTTGTAATCCAGCAATATTAAATGTTTTACTCGGAGCCATACAAGTAATGGTACGCGCTGCTAATTCTTCTGATAAGGAAGCGAAGGGTGTATGTGTATGATTTGCGTAAATAATATCGGAATGAATTTCATCCGCTACAACGATTACATTATATTTCGTACATAACGCGCCAAGCTGTGTGAGTTCCTCTTTTGACCAAACACGCCCGATTGGATTATGAGGACTACAAAGAAGCATAAGTTTGACGCCTTGTTGGAATTGCTTTTCTAAATGCTCGAAGTTTATTGCATATGTATCATTTTGTTTCTGTAATGGACTCACGCATAATTGTCTATTGTTTGTTGTAACCATTTCGAAAAATGGGGGATAAATAGGCGGTTGTACGAGAACGGATTCATTTTCCTTTGTGAAGGCCTGTATGCTCGTACTAAGAGCCGGAACGATTCCTGCGCTAAAGACAATCCATTCTTTTTGAATATCCCAGTTGTACTGTTTTTTTGTCCAGTTACAAATAATATCTCCAATATTTTCAGGTGGAAGTGTATAGCCGAAAATAGGATGTTCGATACGTTTCTTTAAAGCAGTTTGAATTGGTTGTGGTACTTCAAAGTCCATATCAGCAATCCAAGCATGGATAAGTTCTTCGTTTTTATATGTATCCCATTTTATACTATGAGTTCCACGGCGATTGATTGTTTTATGAAATAGTTGCATAAGTTTGCCCCCTTCTTCTGTAAAACCGTTAAGTTATGAAAGTTCTCTCTCTTCTTATAGAATAGCTGATGTGATAGGATAAAGAAAAGTATTAAAAAGTGAAAAGGCGGGAAGCGAATGGGTGCATATGAAAAGATGATAGAGGTTGTGAAGAATTGGGATCCGTTTCAAATGGGACCGGAGTTTTATGAAACAGAAGCGAGTGATGTTGTGAACGTCGTAAGTGTGTTTGATGATCCAAAATACATCGCAAAGAAGATTCAACATATATACTTTATGTCTTTTGAGGAAGTACCTGCGCTTGAAAAATGTGAGAAGTTAGCTGTGGAATTACTTGTAATAAAAGAAGGCGGAAGTTGTTCATTGTAGGCTGTCGGGATTTCCGACAGCCCTTTATAATTATTGCGCAGAAAAAGCGATAATTTCTTCATAAACATGTTCAGGTTTTTCTTCAGGTAGTAAATGCCCTGTATTTTCGTAAGAAATAAATTTCGAATTCGGTAAATCTTTGTGTAGACGATGACCTACATGTACAGGGACGACGCGATCTTTTTCACCCCAAATGAGTAGCGTAGGTGTTTCGATTTTTTGTAATTCAGTTGAAGATAAGTCACCTTCACGATCGCGTATCATACGAGTTAAAGCGGGGAATATACGATTGTCGTAAAAAGGAGCGGAGTAACCCTCCTTCATTTCATCATCAATTAATGAGTGATCATGAACGACATTCATTAAGTTATGAACGATGCCGCGTCGGATAATCCAGTTTTTTACATATAAATGAAAGAACGGTAAATAAGAAGAATATAGCAAAGGCAAAGCTGCACGTGCTAAATAGCTAGAGCTACATAGTAAAATTGTCTTTGAGATTAATTCAGGACGTATACGGTTTACATAAAGAGAAATTTGCCCACCCATAGAATGCCCAACTAATACAATCTTGGAGAGAGATAAGTGTTCAATTAAATCGATAATAACCGTTGCTAAGTTGTGATAAGAATACTTAAATAGATGCGACTTATCACTTTTACCGAACGGTGGTAAATCAAGAGCTAGTACTGTTCCTTCCTTCGATAGTAAAGGGATAAGACGGCGGTAGCTGAATGAGGAAGATAAAAAGCCGTGAACGAGTACGAAAGTAGGACGTTCTGTTTTATTGTCATGTTCATACAATTCGTAATGAACAGTAGTGCCGCGAGTGGAAAAAGTGAAATAAGGACAAGCATATTCGTGATTCATTTTTTGTCACTCCATTGATTTTTGTTCATATCATCTCCAAGGCAGAAAAAAATATGTTAACAAAAAAAGGCAAGATGACGATGTCATCTTGCCTTTCACTTATTCATTATTATGCGCGAACAATATTAGGCGGTGTTTTTCCTTGTAATCCAGCGACTAAATTTTCAGCGGCTGTCATAGCCATTTGCTGCCTAGTTTTTAATGTTGCAGATCCGATGTGTGGTAAAGTAACAACATTTTGTAAGGATAAGAGCGGATTGTCTTGTTGAATCGGCTCTTGTGTAAAAGTATCGATGCCTGCTGCAAAGATTTTCTTTTCTGTTAAGGCATGAATTAACGCTTCTTCATCGACTGTTTTCCCGCGAGAAGCATTAATGAAGATTGCTGTTTCTTTCATTAATGAAAATTCTTTTTCTCCGATAAGATGATACGTTTCATCTGTTAATGGAGTAAGAAGAACAATAAAGTCAGATTGCTTTAGTAGCGTCTGTAAATCACAATATGTAGCATCGAATTTTTGCTCCGCTTCTTCTTTACGGCGACGGTTATAATAAAGAACATCCATATCAAATCCGAATTTTGCTCGTTTTGCAACGGCTTCACCAATTCGGCCCATTCCGATAATGCCGATTGTACTATGGTGTACATCCAGCCCGAAGTGCTCTTTTCCAATTTCGGCATTCCATTCACCATTTTTTACGTAGGAGTCAAGTTCGCAAACACGGCGACCAGCAGATAACATAAGAGCAAAAACAAGGTCAGCTACTGTATCATCTAATACATATGGTGTATTCGTTCCGATTACATTTCGCTTTTCCATCGCTTGTAAATTAAAATTATCGTAACCGACAGAAATGTTGCTCACTACTTTTAAGTTAGGAGCTGCCTCTAATAATTCTTCATTAATAGCAGATCCAAAATTTAATAAACCATCTTTATCTTGTATTTTCTCTAATAGGACATCACGAGGTACCTTCTCATTTTTCTCCCATTTTTCATAATCACAGTGTTCTGATAAATATTTTTCTACAAATGTTGGAACTGGCTCAGCAATATAAACTTTTGGTTTCACGGTTCCATCCCCTTTCGCTTTATCATGCATTTTTCCGCTGATTAAAGTTTCACTTTGCCCCGCTTTAACGAGCAGTAAGACTCCCACCTAAAAGACGATTGAGATAAAGAAGTGAGGTGGGAGATCAACTGCTCGTAAAAGCCCGATTGGTTCAACTAATAACCCATGGGGTGAACCTTTCCATGGATTAAAGTTTCACTTTATTTTGACATAATTCACTAAAAAAATCTTCTTTTCAAACTGGAAAGGGTATTTGTATAATTTAGACACAAACGAAAAGGAAGGGTGATTTATATGGTGACAGAAAAGGAATTAGAATTATTAGCTTGTCTTGAAAAAAGTAGTCGATTAACTGTAGATACATTAGCGAAGCTGTTAAATATAGAAGTAGAAGAAGTAAAGAAAATGGTTGAAAAATTAGAAGCGGAAAAGATTATCGTGGATTATGTAACACATATCGATTGGACGAAGGTGAAAGAACATACTGGTTTAACGGCGATGATCGATGTGAAAGTTACGCCAAAGCACGGCGTTGGGTTCGATGCGGTTGCTGAACAAATTTATCGCTACTCAGAAGTAAAGTCTGTGTATTTAATGTCAGGGACATACGATCTTTCTATTACGTTAGAAGGAAAGACAATGGGAGAAGTAGCTATGTTTGTTTCTGAGAAATTAGCAACAATTGAGTCCGTCGTTTCTACGACAACGCATTTCATTTTGAAGAAGTATAAGCATGAGGGAATTATTTATGAAAAAAACGATGATGATAAGCGAATTGTGGTGACACCATGAAGCAATTTGAACTATCTAGAGCAGCAGAATCGTTACAACCATCAGGTATTCGAAAGTTTTTCGATTTAGCAGCAAATATGAAAGGTGTTATTTCTCTTGGAGTAGGAGAGCCTGACTTCGTTACACCTTGGAATGTGAGGCAAGCGTGTATCCGCTCTTTAGAACAAGGATATACGTCATATACAGCAAATGCAGGATTATTGGAGCTCCGTCAAGAAATAGCAAAGTATCTAAAAAAACAATTTGCAGTATCTTATGATCCAAACGATGAAATCATTGTTACAGTTGGAGCGAGTCAGGCGTTAGATGTAGCGATGCGCGCCATTATAAATCCTGATGATGAAGTACTCATTATTGAACCAAGTTTCGTTTCTTATGCACCGCTTGTAACATTAGCTGGAGGAGTTCCGGTTCCGGTGGCGACTACTTTAGGAAATGAGTTTAAAGTACAACCAGAACAAATTGAAGCAGCTATTACAGCAAAAACAAAGGCGATTTTACTTTGTTCACCAAATAATCCAACAGGTGCGATGTTAAATAAATCCGAGCTGGAAGAAATAGCGTTGATTGTTGAGAAGTACAATTTAATCGTATTATCTGATGAAATTTATGCAGAGCTTGTATACGACGAAGTATATAAAAGTTTTGCGAATATTAAAAATATGCGCGAGCATACGATTTTAATTTCAGGATTTTCAAAAGGATTTGCGATGACAGGATGGCGCCTCGGCATGATTGCAGCTCCTGTTCACTTTTCAGAACTAATGCTCAAGATTCACCAATATTCTATGATGTGTGCCCCGACAATGTCTCAGTTTGCAGCACTTGAAGCGTTACGTGCGGGAAATGATGAAGTAATTCGAATGAGAGACAGTTATAAGAAACGACGTAATTTTATGACGACATCTTTCAATGAAATGGGATTAACATGTCATGTGCCGGGCGGAGCATTTTATGTCTTTCCTTCCATTTCTTCAACTGGACTATCTTCGGCGGAATTTGCAGAACAGTTATTACTAGAAGAAAAAGTGGCTGTTGTACCTGGAAGTGTATTTGGCGAAAGTGGTGAAGGATTTATTCGTTGTTCATATGCAACATCACTTGAACAGCTTATGGAAGCAATGAAGAGAATGGAACGGTTTATAGAGAATAAAAAAAGGACAAAACACAATACGTTTTGTCCATAAAAGGGGGGGGAATACTAGAAAGCCATGTGTTAGTATTCTATCCTAATATTGGATAATTATACTTACTTAAGGAAATTTTTTCATGAATTTTGAATGAGCTCTGTCATAGTGGTATAATTTACTAATATAAGGTATACGTATCTTTTGTAGCTTTACTTAGGGTACGTATTAACTAATCGGATATTTAACAATAAATCATCTGCTTTGCTATCTACAATTGTAGAGAAAATGGTAAACGTATGGGAGTGTTTCATATGTCAGAACAATATACAACAGGAGTGGTTGTAACAGGGAAAGTGACTGGGATTCAAGATTACGGTGCATTTGTAGCGTTAGATGCAGAAACACAAGGACTTGTGCATATATCTGAAATTACAAATGGATATGTAAAGGATATTCATGATTTTTTAAAAGTCGGCGATACAGTAGAAGTAAAAGTACTTTCAATTGATGAAGAACACAGAAAAATGAGTTTATCGTTAAAAGCGGCGAAAAGAAAACAAGGACGGATTCTTATACCGAATCCATCTAAGGACGGATTTAATACGCTGCGAGAAAAGCTAACAGAATGGATTGAAGAGTCCGAGTTAACAAAGTAAAAGAGGAGCGCATATGAGCGTTCCTCTTTTACTTTGTCTTATGATATATATTTGCAAATATGATTGCATGGAATCATATTCGTATGTCGGAGGTGAAGTAAAGACATACTGACTAGCGAATTTCGTTCGTTTCTGGGTGAGTGCCAAGATTTTCTGATGGTTTAAAGAGTAAACCAAGATTGATAAGCCCAGAAATACCGACGATGCCGTAAATAATACGTGCAAGAGCTGAATTTTGTCCACCGAAGATGGCTGCCACTAAGTCAAACTGGAAGAACCCGATTAGTCCCCAGTTCACAGCGCCAATTACAGTAAAGACTAATGCGATACGTTGTAGTGTACTCATGAAAAAGCCCCCTTAATTGTGAAGCATGAGCAAGCGATGAGTTAATTAACTCTTTTATAGAATGGTGTAGTTATGTTGTTTTTATACATAAAAAATATAAGAAAAAGGATGTATATACATCTATACCGAAAAATGCGAATTTTTATGCAAAAAATGAACTTTTTCTAAAAAATATATTTTGGTTACGTTTACAATGGTTGAATCGCTTGATTTACAACTTCAGTTTCGCTAAAGTGAATACAGAAATACATATCCATAATTGGAGGGAAAAAGATGAGTACACATGTAACGTTCGACTATTCTAAAGCGTTATCCTTCATCGGTGAACATGAAATCACTTATTTACGTGATGCAGTGAAAGTAACACATCATGCAATCCACGAAAAAACTGGAGCTGGGAACGATTTCCTTGGGTGGGTAGACCTTCCGCTTCAATATGAAAAAGAAGAATTTGCTCGCATTCAAAAATGCGCAGAAAAAATTAAAAACGACTCTGACATTTTACTTGTTGTAGGTATCGGTGGTTCTTACTTAGGAGCACGTGCAGCAATCGAAATGTTAAACCATTCTTTCTACAACACACTTTCTAAAGAACAACGTAAAACTCCACAAGTGCTATTTGTTGGACAAAACATTAGCTCCACTTATATGAAAGATTTAATGGACGTATTAGAAGGTAAAGACTTCTCTATTAACGTTATTTCCAAATCAGGTACAACAACAGAGCCTGCACTAGCATTCCGTATTTTCCGTAAGTTATTAGAAGAGAAATATGGAAAAGAAGAAGCTCGCAAACGTATTTATGCAACTACAGATAAAGCACGTGGTGCATTAAAAACATTAGCTGATAACGAAGGTTACGAAACATTCGTTATTCCAGATGATGTTGGAGGACGTTTCTCTGTATTAACGCCGGTTGGTTTATTACCAATCGCAGTAAGTGGATTAAATATTGAAGAGATGATGCAAGGTGCAGCTGCTGGTCATGGTGACTTCAGTGCATCAGAACTAGAAGAAAACCCAGCTTACCAATATGCAGTAGTCCGTAATGCTTTATATAATAAAGGAAAAACAATTGAAATGCTTGTTAACTATGAGCCCGCACTTCAATACTTCGCTGAATGGTGGAAACAGTTATTTGGTGAAAGTGAAGGAAAAGATCAAAAAGGTATTTTCCCATCTTCAGCTAACTTCTCAACTGACTTACACTCATTAGGTCAATACGTTCAAGAAGGTCGTCGTGACTTATTTGAAACAGTTCTGAAAGTAGGAAAATCTACACATGAACTAACAATCGAATCAGAAGAAAACGATTTAGATGGATTAAACTACCTTGCTGGTGAAACTGTAGACTTCGTAAACACAAAAGCATACGAAGGTACATTACTTGCACATAGCGATGGTGGAGTACCGAACTTAATCGTAAATATCCCTGAATTGAATGAGTACACATTCGGTTACCTTGTATACTTCTTCGAAAAAGCATGTGCGATGAGCGGCTACTTATTAGGAGTAAATCCATTTGACCAACCAGGAGTAGAAGCATACAAGAAAAACATGTTTGCTTTACTTGGTAAACCAGGGTTTGAAGAGTTAAAAGCAGAATTAGAAGAACGTTTGAAATAATAAAAAGCGACCGGATTCGGTCGCTTTTTATTATTTCATCGAAAAGTCCATCAGTATATTCAAACTAGAGTGGGTATGCTAAAGAAAAAGTCTAGGAGGGATGGGCTTGATTCCAATTCAATCAAATTTAGAAGGACGTACATATGCGTTATATAAGTTAGAAGAGATAATGAAGCCACTTGGATATAGCATTGGTGGTAATTGGGATTATGATAAAGGATGCTTTGATTATAAGATCGATGAAGAAGATGGCTATCAATTTCTGCGAGTGCCATTTACAGCAGTAGATGGAGAGTTAGATGTACCTGGTGTAATAGTTCGTCTTGGAACACCGTATATTCTTTCGCACGTATATCAAGACGAACTAGATGATCATGTAAATACGTTAACAGCCGGAACGAGCGGAATAGATCAATTTGCGGAGCCGAAAGATCCAGATGGAGAAGTGAAAAGAAAATATATCAATATTGGGAAAGTGCTCATGCAGGAACTAGAAAAACATTTTCTTAATGGTGAATAACAATGAGTATGTCGCTTTCAATGAGAACAAAGGAATGGACCGGATTAATCATATATTGTTCGTCGCGCTTTATACCTAGTAAGAGAATGTTTTGCTTTAAGAGAGTATAGCTGCAATTTGCAAAAGTTTGTCCAGCGCAGGACGGAGGAAGCTCCATCAGTTGTAATTTATTATCAGAGATTTCATTGTAAAGTGAGAATAGTACGCCTGAAATGGAAGGGAATAAAAGTGAAGCGGTAATTACATAGCTCGTTAATTTATTTCCTTCTATAATTTCTGATGCACCAGCTCTCGTTGCATTTTGTATTTGTTCAGAAGTAAGTAGTTCAGCGATGCAGTGAATGTTTGGGTTGAGCCCCTTTGCAGTTAAAATGTTTAAAATGGATTGTGTATCTGCTAAGCTTTCATTTTTTTCTTTATCGGCTGTTATTAATATAGTGTGAGCTGTTGTAATATTAGCCTTTAATAACGTTTGATCATGATGAGGGCAACCCTTTATAAATTCTAAATGATGAAATGGTTTTGGAAGCAAAGAAAGTGTTTCATCAATTAAAACGATATCAAGGTTTGGTTGTAAAACGTGCATTTGTTTTACAACATGTTTTGCCCGTTCGTTCCAGCCAACAATAATCATATGACCGTTAGAAGTTGCAGCTTCTTCTCCTTTAATCTTCATATATTGTTTATTAATCATTTCAGTAGCGAACAATACCATATAATAAGAACAAAACCCTGTTCCTAATAAAATAATACCCATACCGATAAGTTTGCCCATCGTTGTATGTGGGGCAAAGTCACCGTAGCCAACAGTAAAGATAGTAACGATTGACCACCAAACTCCATCAAACCATGTAGTGAAGTGGGATGGTTC